>JANLIO010000089.1 GCA_024654265.1 bacterium
TTGCCCGCTCTCGGTTCGCCAAGTGGAACCGCTCACGAAGTCTTTACACGCTGGGAGTTCGTACCCGATCGGCTTCCCCTCGGGGGTGAACCCAAGGTCGTAGCCACAGGCGTTGACTCCCGGCCAGCACTTGTTCCCTTCTGGCGGACAGATGCCCGGCCAGTTGGAACACCACTCTTCTGACGTGGTGACTGTCTCTCTACATTCGCACGAAGGTGCGTCTTTGCACCAACCGTTTTCGACGGTCGGGTGGCAGACTTCTCCGCTCGAGCTGGAGCTCGAACTGGAGCTCGACGATGAGGTTCCGCTCGAGCTGGAGCTCGATCCGGTTCCGCCCGTGGCCGTTCCGTTGCCGGAACCGCCATTGCCCTGACCCGACGTGTCGCCGGGCTCGCCACCGCATGCGATCAACATCGCTACGGTGAACATGAAGAAGATGCTGTCTCGCATGACTTGCCTCCTAAAGTTGAAAGGTTCGATGTATCTGTTCGCAATAGCGCGAACATCCACATTTAGAATACCAGAGCTATACCATTTTTGGTATGAATTGTCAAGTTGTCGTGTCACATAAAAAAACAAGCCCCGCCTCCAAGAGGAAACGGGACGTTGAATGAAAAGGCTCGTTAGATGCCTTTAGAAGGAAAGATCAAGCTGTCTCGATCTGGGCGTTTATGACGTTGCCCAAGCGAGTGGAGGGTCTACTGACGGAGGCGCTTCCGATTCTGGGGGGATTGGCCTTGGATGGCTAATCGGGATTCCGTCCTCCTCGGTGCATGCCATATCGGCGAGTGACAAGAACGCCTCACTCATGGATTGTGGTGGATCTTGCAAGAAACGCTCGATCACACCTTGCTTCAAATTCAGTTTTTTTTCTCCGAATTTTGTAAGGAACCAATTGATCATTGCATCAAGCGCTCCCTTTCGCTTGCTCAGTGTCGGCCATTGAAGGGCTCGATCTTTTGAAAGTTGTTCACAGAGTGGCGCTGGCCATTTTGCGAGCTTCTTTTCCAGATGATCAGTCGAGGGGAAGCCGAGGATGATGATACGTTCGAACTGTTGATCTCTTGTGAGACGGTTGAGTTGCTTACGCATCTCTTTGCCCATGAGATCGGTGCGCGGAATGAGCACGCCTTGTCCACCATACGCGAATGATCCGCTACCACCGTTTCTGACAATGGTTTTCGCTGTAGGGAGCACGATGTGGACGTGTCCAAGTCCAAGCTCGTCTGCGAGTTTCTCGGCGAATCCTGGAAGCTCGATGATGTCGTCATCTTCAATGATCAGGATGATGGGCTTTCTCCTTCGTACGAGTTTCAACGCCCTGTCCACGAGTTGTCGCATATTGCGACTTTGGGCCGGAAAAAACGGAAACGAGCCTTCAGGATCAAGACGACCCAGAAGTTTTATTGCAGATTCGCTCTGTGTGAGAGTGATATCTGTATCCCAAAAAACATCGTTCAATGCACTTCTCCTTGGCTTGATTTGAAATGACAAAACCGCTCATGCGGTCTTTGATAAAATAGCCGTTTTTGGTCCTCTTGTCAATAGAAACGCTTTGTGGTATCTTTTTGTCACTGGTTGATCGTTCCGGAAGGGAGCGATTTTCTGTATAAAAAGGGAATTTGGAATTTAGAATGTAGAATATGGAAGAGAAAATTCGTTCATTTCAAGATCTGCGAACATGGAAAGAAGGCCATAAACTCGTTGTTGATGTGTATCGTGTGACCTTCAATTTCCCGAGTCGTGAACAATACGGTTTGACGAGTCAAATGCAACGATCTGCTGTTTCCATTACGTCAAATATCGCTGAAGGATTTGGGCGACAGACATACAAGGAAAAAATTCGTTTTTATTTTATGTCAAAAGGTTCTTTAACGGAGCTATTAAATCAATTTTTGATTGCGAGGGACGTAGGGTATTTGGATGAGCTTACATTTGGTAGATTTCATTCTCAAGTACTCACTGTTCATCGGTTACTCAATGCTCTCATTTCCAGTTCGCAAAAGCGATTATAAATATTCTAGATTCCTTAAAATAAATTGATCAAACATTCTAAATTCCAAATTCTAAATTCCAAATTCCAAATTCTTATCTAAAAAATATGGCATCACCAATTTCTCAGGCAATGCGTCAGATCTGTGACGAAAAGAACGTTGCGTATGAATCCGTCTTGGAGGCGGTGGAAAGCGCGCTCGCTGCGGCATACCGAAAAGATTTCGGCGCAAAAAATCAAAATATTAAAGTTGAATTCGAACCGGAAGCCTATGATGGTGCGACCGGAGGTATTCGTATTTTTGATGTGAAGGATGTTGTGGAAGACATGGAACTTCCCGATGATTACTTTGAACGTTTTGAAGTGGCGCATGGCGGAAAGCCAAAATTTGAGGATCGAAATTCAAAGTTCGGTGGAGAACGTGACGAAAGAAAAAAAGGGCAATCTTCGTCTGACGCACCGGCTGTTGAAGGTGAAGTTTCGGAAGATGATGAATTTGCGTTTAATCCAAAAACAATGATCATGTTGATGGATGCGCGCGACTTAAAGCCGGATGCGCAAATCGGTGAAGAGATTAGCGTAGAACTTTCTATCCCAGCAACATTTGGTCGCATGGCAGCTCAGACCGCGAAACAGGTGATCATGCAAAAACTTCGTGAAGCGGAGCGTGACGTGATCTTCACAGACTTCAAAGATCGCGAAGGGGAATTGATGAATGTCACCGTTCAGCGACGCGAAGGTCGTCTTGTGTTGATTGACCTTGGTCGTGCAACCGGAATCCTTCTTCCTGAAGATCAAAATGAGAATGAACGATATTTCCCGGGAACGCGTTTGAAAGCCATCCTCCGCGAGGTTGAAATGACGAATCGAGGTCCCGAAATTCGTTTATCGCGTTCCAGCCCCGGTCTTGTCGCGGCATTGTTCGCGCAGGAAATTCCGGAAATTTTGAATGGAATCGTTGAAATTAAAAATATTGCTCGTGAACCGGGCTCGCGTACAAAGGTTGCGGTTGCAACGAGTGATGACGCGATTGACCCGATCGGTTCTTGTATCGGGCAACGTGGAAGTCGCATTCAAACGGTGATTCGCGAGCTTGGCGGAGAAAAAGTCGACGTGATTCAGTGGTCAGAGAACATTGAGGAATACGTGGCGAATTCGCTTAGCCCTGCAGAAGTTGAATCCGTTGAGATGAATGAATCGGCGCGCCTTGCGACTGTAAAAGTAAATTCTGATCAGCTCTCACTCGCGATTGGGAAGGGCGGGCAGAATGTTCGTCTTGCTGCAAAATTAACAGGATGGAAAATCACCGTTCTGGAAGTTGGTGGCGTGGTTGTCGCTGATTCTGAAATCGGGGAAATCGCTCCGGTAGCCGAGGAAGGTGCTGTTGAAGAAGGACAGGCAACACCATCTGAACCGGAAGTGACGGAGACAGTGGATTCAAAGGAGGTCGAAACTCCGGAGGAAGAAATCATCTCAATTCCTGATGTCGCGCACGAAGAAGCAAAAACGGAAGATTCGCCAATTGATGAAACTGTAGAATAATACGTACGGTCTACGACGACTTACTCGAAACGCACACTACCGCTCAACTATGTCCATTTTTACCACTCTATTGATCCAGCCGATTTTGAACTTTCTTGTGTGGCTTTATAACGTTGTTCCAGGGAACGATCTTGGACTCGCGATTATTATCCTCACGGTTGTTGTGAAGGTTGTTCTGTACCCGCTTACAATGGCGCAGATCAAACAGCAACGATCCATGCAAGAACTTCAGCCAAAGATTGATGAAGTTCGTGCTCGTTTGAAAGAAGATAAGGAAGGTCAGGCAAAGGAACTCATGGAGTTATATAAAAAGGAAAAGGTGAACCCAGCGTCATCTTGTCTTCCTCTTTTAATCCAGCTTCCCATCTTCATTGGGTTGTACCGTGCATTGGTTGATGGATTAAAATCGCAGGGTCTTCATCTGTTGTATCCGTTTATTCCAAATCCGGGGACGATCGATACGATAACTGCGTTTGGGATCGATTTGGCGGTGCCAAGCATTCTGTTGGCCGTGCTCGCAGGTGCCGTTCAGTTTGTTCAGTCACGTCAGATTTTGAAAAAACCAAGTTCAGCAACTCCGCCACCTGCGGATGTCGCGAAAACGGAGGGTGCAAAAGATGAGGGCATGGCAGCAATGATGAACAAGCAAATGAGCTACATCATGCCAGTTGTCACGATCTTCATTGGTATTTCGCTCCCAGGTGGACTTACGTTGTACTGGTTTATTATGAGTCTTTTGACGGTTGCACAGCAGGCGGTCTTTCTGAAGCGACCAAAGCCTCCAACAGAACCGCAGATTTCAGTGAGCTAAAAATTCAGAATACAAAAAACCCTCCTCTTCCATGTGGAGGGTTTTATGTTTAAGGTATCGGCGTATGTCAGTACGGAATGGACTTCTTCAAACCCTCGCGTTTCACCATGTGTGGGGGCATGCGCCGACGCGAGCGGAATGGATCGGAACGGCAGACGTTTCGCCGGATGTTTCGCGTGAAGAGTTGATTCGCGTTATAGATCTCCTTCATCATGAGGGGAAGATTGTTTTTTGTTTTGGTCGGTATGCGTTTGATGAGGAAACGATCCTTGCGCTTCGAAAGCAAGAAGCGTCTATTCCTCGCAAACGACGGATCGCACGTCAGGCTGTGCGATGGATCGCGTCTCTTTCGTCTGTGCGATTTGTTGCGTTGTGTAATTCCACGGCGCTTGGTCATGCGAATGAAGAAAGTGATTTGGATTTTTTTATTATCACGCGTGCTGGAACGCTCGCGACAACGCGGATCGTAGCAACGCTTCCGTATAAGATCTTTAATCGTCGACCGGGTGGAAATCCTTCGGAGCAAGATACGATTTGCCTTTCTTATTATATTGCTGATTCAGGATTAGATCTCACGTCACACATGTTGTCACCGGATGATCCGTATTTTCGATATTGGTTTCTTTCCCTTCTTCCGTTGTATGACGATGGTGTTTCTGATGATCTTTGGAAAGCAAATTCAGCGATTACGAGTCGTCACCCGTATGCGACAATTTGGAAAACATCGCCCGATCTTTCGGTTCGACCGCGTATTCGATTGCCGGTGTTCTCATTTGCAGAACCCATGGCAACGAAGATTCAGCACAAAGCATTTCCGCCAACGATTCGTGAAATCATGAACCGCGACTCACGCGTTCTCGTGACATCGGAGTCATTGAAGTTTCATGTGAATGATCGACGCGAGCAATTTCGCGAGCAGTATCACGTGGTGTGCCGATCCCACGGTATTGAATATGAAAATCGGATTTGAAATCGCGTGGCGTCTCGCAATCCTCGTGCTTCCGTGGCAAACGCGGTGGTTTTCTGATGCGTCGCTCGCGGGTTGGCCATGGGAACAGGGACGGCTTTCAATATATGCGAGCTGGCTTTTTCTTTTGGTGTTTATTGTTGCGTCTGAAAGAAAAAGAAAAACATTTTCCTTGCGTAAAATGAGCGTGGGGAGGCATTGGATTGGAATTTTCCTTTTCGCCGTATCTCTTATCGCGACACGTTTTGATCCAATGGCGCTCCAAGCCGTGGGAATGTGGTGGATTCAGATTGTGGGTCTCGCTCTCTTTTTTTCAATCCTGCGAAAACACGAAGTTGGATGGCGGTCGGTTGCGGTGTGGTTTTGTCTTTCTTTGATTCCTCACGCCTTGTTGGGGGCACGGCAGTTTTTGAATCAAGAGGTTGTTGCAAGCACGATCCTCGGTGTGGCGTCTCAACTTCCGGAGTCACTTGGTGTTTCCGTTGTTGCATTGCATGGCGTGCGAACGCTTCGTGCATACGGAGGATTCCCACATCCGAATATTTTCGGTGGCTGGCTCGCGATCGGTACATTGGTCGCAATGCATTTCGCGCTCCACGCGTGCGCACAAGATCCTGAAAAAGATGTGGGAATCATGTCACAAAAGCAACGTCGTATTTTTTGGACTTCAGTGTCCATGTTGTTTTCAACAGTCCTTATCCTTACGTTCTCGCGGAGTGCTGTTTTGGCGTATGGCGTGGGATCTCTCGTTCTTTTGATGACGCATTGGCACTCTGTGATAGATCGATTTCTTCTCTCTAAAAAAATGGAGAACTCATCGATGAATGATAGCGCGCAAAACAAGATGTGGATTTTTTTCTTCGTTGGTCTTTCTTTTTTTGGGACCGCATTTATTCAGCGCGATCTTATCTTGTCTCGATTTTTTGGCTCGGAACGGCTTGAAGTAAAATCAATTGAAACACGAGATCATGCGCAATCTGATTTTATTGATCTGTATCAAAAATATCCGTGGCTTGGAACCGGTCCAAACGCAGAGCTTTATGCATTCGCAAAAGAAGAGGGGATCACAAACGCGGTCGCACCACTTGAACCACCGCATAATGTTCTTCTTCTTATTCTCGTTAACTTTGGTCTTATCGGAACGGCTCTCATGTTTCTCTTTTTGCGAGTCCGAATCATGAATTGCAAACTTCTCACTTCTAAATTCCACATTCCATATTCCAAATTCCCTACTAAATTGACACACATCGTCCTCCCATCCGCTTTGCTTGTTCTCTCCCTTTTTGATCACTATCTTTGGAGCACGTGGTCTGGTCAGGTGCTGGGTGCCTTGACGCTTTTCGTGATTGTTGGCAAGATCTTCCACACAGAGAGTTGGCACTCTCATAACGAGTTTGCCAATTCATATAAGTCATCAATACTTTCTATGAATGTACGTCCACTAAGCGATCGAGTCATTATAAAGCCACTTTCCAAAGAGCAATCCACCGCTTCCGGAATTATCATTCCTGACACCGTCGACAAAGAACGACCGGAGCAGGGCAAAGTGATTGCCGTTGGTCCGGGTCGTCGTATGGAAAACGGAACACGAGCAGAAATGGATTTAAAGGTTGGCGATACCGTTGTGTTTAAAAAGTATTCACCTGATGAAATTAAAGTCGGAGATGAAGAGGTCCTCGTCGTTTCCGAATCAGACATCATGGCAGTCTTAGAAAATTAATTTCATTATTCCACATTCCAAATTCTAAATTCCAAATTCTAATCAAAAAATTATGGCAAAGCAAATATTGTTTACAGAGGAAGCGCGACACGCATTACGTCGTGGCGTGGATAAGTTGGCGCATGCCGTCAGCGTGACGCTTGGGCCAAAGGGACGTAACGTTGTGATCGACAAGGGCTACGGTGCTCCAATCATGACAAAGGATGGTGTAACGGTTGCAAAGGAAATCGAGCTTGAAGATAAATTCGAAAATCTTGGAGCGGAATTGGTAAAGGAAGTTGCATCAAAAACAAATGACGTTGCTGGTGACGGAACAACAACCGCCACGGTATTGGCACAGGCGATGATCGCTGAAGGGATGAAGAACATCACAGCCGGAACAAACCCATTGTCAATCAAGCGAGGGATTGAAAAAGGTGTTGAAGCCATCGTGAATGAGTTAAAAAAGATTTCAAAGCAAGTTTCAGATGATGAGATCGCACAAGTCGCGACAATCTCGGCGAATGACGCGGAGATCGGTCGAACAATTGCGCAAGCCATGAAGCAGATGGGGAAGGATGGCGTGATCACGGTTGAAGAATCACAGACATTTGGTATTGAAACAGAAGTTGTTCAAGGTATGCGTATTGAAAAGGGATACGCATCGCATTACATGGTGACGAATGCAGAGCGCATGGAAGCGGAGTACAACGATCCTGCAATTCTTGTTACAGATAAAAAGATTTCTTCCATTCAAGAGATTCTTCCAATTCTCGAAAAGGTGGCGCAAACGGGAAAGAAAGAAATTGTGATTGTTGCTGATGATGTGGATGGTGAAGCGCTTGCAACACTTGTCGTCAACAAGTTGCGCGGAACATTCAACGCTCTTGCGGTTAAAGCTCCCGGGTTTGGTGATCGTCGCAAGGAGATGTTGCAGGACATGGCGATCGTAACAGGCGCAACATATATCAGCGAAGAAATTGGTCGCACGTTTGATTCAGTCGAGCTTGCCGATCTTGGGTCAGCTCAACGTGTGGTTGCAACAAAAGACACAACAACATTTGTTGGTGGAAAGGGAGATCAGTCGGCGGTTCAAGCACGAGCTGAACAAATCCGAAAACAAATTGAAACAACGGATTCGGAATTTGATCGTGAAAAATTAGCGGAACGTCTCGCGAAGTTAGCAGGTGGCGTCGGCGTCATCAAAGTTGGTGCCGCAACTGAAGTTGAAATGAAAGAAAAGAAACATCGTATTGAAGATGCCGTTGCTGCAACACGCGCTGCCGTTGAAGAGGGAATCGTTCCTGGTGGCGGAGTCGCATTGCTCCGAGTCATGCACGTTTTGGATTCTGTGCAGGCTGAGGGAGAAGAAGCAGTCGGTCTTCAAATTTTACGACGCGCTTCTGAAGCTCCACTTCGTATCATCGCCCAGAATGCTGGAAAAGATGGATCCGTTGTTGTGGAAGAGGTGAAAAAGAAAACAGGTGGCGAAGGATATAACGCTGCGGCAGATCGTTACGAAGATTTGATCCTTGCCGGGATCATCGATCCGACAAAGGTTACGCGAAGCGCTCTTCAGAACGCAGCGTCAATCGCGTCCATGTTCCTCACAACAGAATGCGCCATTACAGATTTGCCGAAAAAGGAAGACGCGCCAGATATGCACGGACATGGTGGCGGAATGGGGTTTTAAAGATGTAGCTGTGGATAAAAAGAGGGCAAAAAGGTTGCCCTCTTTTTTCTTTTCTGCGTAAGCTATAGGCATATGTATGAATCCATGCCAAAGCCACCAAGTCCTTCAGAGGTGACCCCTGAGTCGAAAAAGGAACCGACTCAAAGTTTTGACCGAAAAACAACGGATAAAGATGAAAGGCCGGTGGAGAGTTTTGAAACGCCACCCATGACAAGGGCTCCTTCTTTTGCATATAATGAAGCGCGACCAAGGACTGATGGAACGGAAGATGGTGGGCCACCTGATCTTGGAGAGAAGCCTGCATTTATTAAGGAAGCGGAAGTGGCGTCTCCGAATTATGATCGAAGTAAAGACGCGGGAGGCGTGGACAAATCAGGTATGCGATATATTGATAACAACAGCGAGAGTGATAATACAAGAACAGTACCCAATATGAACGAACGAGCGCGCATGGATTCGTCAGTACCGGAGTCAACGCCTGATACAGAGCCGTATTCGGATTCACCGGAGACTGAAGTTGTCGAAGTATCTCCGGAATGGAATGGCCCTGATACAGAGGTGGAGAACGAGGATGAGACGGCTCCGGATACGATCGAAGTTGAAGCACCAACATTGAGACAGATGCCTGCGGATATGGAAGGCCCTGATTCATTTGATGAAAATGAAGCAGATGCAATTCGAGCAGGGATGGATTCACCGCTTGCGGATCCGCTTGCAACACACAAAAAGGAGGAGGAGGAATTACGCAAAGGATGGAAAGCGACTGAGCCGATCGAACCTGTTCCAACGACATTGCGTAGTTCGGATATTCCTCAATCGAAGGCAGATGAGAATGTGATACGCGGAATGGGAACGATTCCGATATCGCGTGAAGCGACAGAAGCGAGCCCCGCTGTCTTGGAAGAAGACGCTCCCGAAGAAAAGCAGTCAGCTTGGAGTAAATTCTGGGATTCTGTTCGAGGGAAAGGAGATGATAATAAAGTTGCATAAGATGAAAGAGGGCGCGTCAAATGCGCTCTCTTGATTTATACTGTTGGAATTGGTACAAGACAGGAATGAAAAAGGAACTTTTGGAACAGATCCAATCTTTAAAGACCCGCGTGGAGGATGCGTGGGCGGTTTTAGATTTGGATTCGAAACAAAAAGAGATTGCGCGTATGGAAGGGGAACAGTCGTCTCCTGATTTTTGGTCGGATCAGGAAAAAGCGCGACGTGAATCTCAAGCGCTTTCTGATTTGAAAAAAGAAGCGGATGGATGGTCTGGGCTTCGGAGCGATATTAAGGATCTTGAAGACCTGTCAGAGTTGGTTGAAGAAGATTCGTCTATGGAGGTAGAGATTGAGAAAAAAAGTGAAGAAATTGAAAAGCGATATCAAGTGCTTGAAGTCTCAATGTTGTTTTCCGGTGAGCACGATACTTCGAACGCAATTCTTTCTATCCACGCAGGTGCCGGTGGTACCGATGCGCAAGATTGGACGGAGATGCTCCTTCGAATGTTTTTACGTTATGCCGAGCGAAAGGGGTGGAAGACAGAACTGGTGGATGAAACGCGTGGTGGTGAAGCCGGAATCAAGTCGGCGACGATCATTATCTCTGGGCGATATGCGTATGGCCATTTGAAAGAAGAGGCAGGTGTTCATCGTCTTGTTCGTCAGTCTCCATTTAATGCGGATGCACTTCGACAAACATCTTTTGCGTCCGTTGAAGTTGTGCCGGAAATTGATGAGTCCGTGGACGTTGATATGAAACCGGATGATTTGCGTATTGATACGTTCATGTCTGGAGGAAAAGGGGGTCAGTCTGTAAACACAACCTACTCTGCGGTGCGCATTGTTCACCTTCCGACGAAGATCACCGTGTCATGTCAGAACGAACGCTCGCAATTACAGAATCGAGAAACAGCGATGAAGATTTTGCGCGGAAAATTGGTTGCGCTTCGTGAAGCTGAAATCTTGGCAGAAAAAGCAAAGTTGAAAGGCGAGCATAAAAGCGCTGAGTGGGGGAACCAGATTCGATCCTATGTTCTTCATCCGTACAAAATGGTGAAGGATCACCGCACAGACATGGAGTCAAAAGATCCGGAAAAGATTTTGGATGGGGATTTGGATCAATTCATTGAAGCGTCTTTACGACGTGGAGTTTAGGAGGGGTTGAATCTACAAAGTCGTTTTCCGATGTTCTGGATCCTGGATTAAATCCAGGATGACATGCCAATCCCTCTGTCATTCCAGCGCAGGCTGGAACCCAGAAACATACAAACATACAAACATATCAGCAATCTCGTCATTCCAGCGCAGGCTGGAACCCAGAAACATACAAACATACAAACATATCAGCAATCTTGTCATTCCAGCGCAGGCTGGAACCCAGAAACATACAAACATATCAGCAATCTTGTCATTCCAGCGCAGGCTGGAATCCAGAAGGATAAAAATGCCAATCCCTCTGTCATTCCAGCGCAGGCTGGAACCCAGAAGGATAAAAATGAAACAGTTATGAAATCCTATTATGTATATATTTTAGCAAGTAAGAAAAATGGAACGTTGTATATTGGGGTGACATCCGATCTAGAAAAAAGAATGTATCAACATAAATGTGGGTTGTTGGAAGGATTTACAAAAAAATATAATGTAAAATACTTGGTTTATTTTGAAGAAACGACTGATGTCCATGAGGCGCTATTAAGAGAAAAGCGACTCAAGACATGGAAACGTGAATGGAAATTGAAATGTATAGAAAAAGACAATCCATCGTGGAGGGATTTATCAGATGATTTTCTGGATCCTGGATTAAATCCAGGATGACATGCCAATCCCTCTGTCATTCCAGCGCAGGCTGGAACCCAGAAACATACAAACATATCAGCAATCTCGTCATTCCAGCGCAGGCTGGAACCCAGAAACATACAAACATATCAGCAATCTTGTCATTCCAGCGGAGGCTGGAACCCAGAAGGATAAAAATGAAACAGTTATGAAATCCTACGTGGAGGGATTTATCAGATGATTTTCTGGATCATGGATTAAATCCAGGATGACACAGAATGTATTCAGGCTTCGCTTCTGGTCGACGTGTGATTTTGAGGGCTGATACAAGGTGCTATCATCCAGTAGAAAAAATATGATTTTATTTAGGTGTATTTAGAGGAACTCGAAAAAAGATTCTCACATGTTTAATTCTTCGCGGTGATTTTTACGCTTTTTATATGAAACCATCCGAAATAAAAAAAATTCTTTTAGAGATCGGCGGTGGGCCGGATAAAAAACTCGGCCAGCATTTTTTAATTGATCGTTCTGCGCTGTTCGCGATTGTAAAATCAGCCGAGATACAACATGGCGATCGCGTTTTAGAGATTGGGCCGGGGTTGGGAGTATTAACGGATGCACTGCGAAGTCGAGGTGCAGATGTTATCGCGATCGAGAAGGATAAACGATTTGATCATTATCTTGCATCGGTGACGGATGCTCGAATTATTCAGGGTGACGCGGTGGAGATGAATTGGGATGAAATTGCCGGTGAAGGAGAATGGAAATTTGTTTCAAATCTTCCGTACTCGATTACGTCGCTCGCACTTCGAAAAGCGTTGTGGGCAAAAAATCCACCAAAGAAAGTTGTTGTGCTTATCCAAAAAGAAGTTGCGGATCGCATTTTGGTTCTCGGATCTCATCGTCAAACCGTGGGAGCAAAAAAGGAAAAAGGATCGCTCGTGTCTCTTATGGTTGCGCTTTCATCCTCATCAGTTCGATGTGTGAGGAATGTTTCTCGAGGTGCATTTTATCCTCCGCCAAAAGTTGAATCTGCTATTGTCGCGATCACACCGATGTCGTGGGAGGATCGTGAAAAAAAATGGGGGATTCATCCGGATGAGATTATGAAAGTTGCGAAGATGGGGTTTTCACATCCACGAAAAATGTTGAAATCAAATCTCGCACTTGGTAAAGAATCCAAAATACTTGATGAAATCGGATCGCACGAAAAAGTCCGGGCAGAAGATTTAACGGTGTTGCAGTGGGCGGAATTAGCAAAACGTTTGAAAAAGAAAAAAGAAATCCTTTGATAAAAAAAGCCGGGCGAATCTCTCGATTGCCCGGGCTAGGGTTGTAGTTTGTCGGTTAGGCAGCGACGGTGCCTTCGCGCTTGCGTCGGCGAGCTTGGCGACGTTCCGAGTCCTGCGACTTTCTTGCCGCGCGATCGTTG
The DNA here is from genome assembly GCA_024654265.1 of bacterium. Lineage (GTDB taxonomy): Bacteria > Patescibacteriota > Patescibacteriia > 2-12-FULL-60-25 > 2-12-FULL-60-25 > JANLIO01. The sequence goes on from JANLIO010000089.1 coordinate 12,903, forward strand.
TCCTCGTCCTCGTCGTCGAGATCTTCCACCTCGTCTTCCGAGACGATGACTTCGGAAGCGTCCGGAGAAGCGCTTTCGCTTTCCTCCACTTCTTCTGGCAACGGCGCAGGCTCTCCACCATCCGGATCGTCGTCTCCGTCCGGACCGTCATCCTCGCTGTCTGGAGGGTTCTCGAGATCCTCCTCTTCCTTGCCACCGTCGTCTTCAGTGACGTCGGGTCGGAAGATCCCATTTATGATCTTCCGTTTGTAGCTTGGATTGATGGCCCCGCCGGTGAGGATGTCGAGTCGCTCGCCGAACGCCTGTTCCATGACTTCAAGGATTGCGTTGATCTCTTCATCCGTGTATCGATCAACCTCTTCACATGTGAGGAGGCTGATGAGCCACTCGGTCTTCGGTTCGAGCTCACCGCGCTTCTCAATCTTGTTGAAGTAGCGAATGATACGACTCGTTGTCCACTTCGGCTGGAGGGTTTTATCCTCCTCGCAGATGTGAGGTGGAGCATTTTTTTTATCGCCCTCGAGCCAAGACCATCGTCGAGTGATCAAGTCGCTCGCCAAGTCTTCGGCGGACTTCTCGCAACGATCGAAATCCTGATGTTGAGCGAGCGCGTCGGTTGCGATCTCGAGAACGACGTTGGTTAGCACGTCTAACTCGCCACGAAGCTGGAGATTTTTCCGTTCCTTGTAGATGCGGTCGAGAACCGCTTCGCATCCCAGAAGGATCGCTACCGCTTTTGACGGGCGGTTGCTCTTTCTTCCTTCGAGCATCACCCGCCGTCCAACCATCGTGCGGATTTTCTCCGTGGTCATGCCGAGTCGGATCTCTGTTTCATGATCCCCACTCTTCGTTTGAGTTTTGTTCCATCGACGTTTTGTCGGCGCGGGCTTTTTGTCCTCTGTGTCGACTGGTTCGTTCTCCGTTTCTCCGGTGCCTGTCTCGAGTTGTACTACGACGTACGGATCGTCGAGCGATGCTCCTTCCGCAAGGCGCAGGAACACCTCCGGGTGGATCGTTAGACTCAATTGCCCCTTGATCCTTGAAGTGAAAGGTTTGCCGGCCTTCATCGCCATGATCAGGTCGGCGAAGGCGATCTCGAACTGAAGCATCTTGTCTTCGATGCGCATTGCGCACCTCCTTTTTTTCGTGTTTTTGAAATTATTGCCTCGCCGAAACGGGGCAGAAGTTTTTCTCATTGTAATGAGCTGAACGTCTTAAATGGATCGTTTTCCATTCCAAAACGATAGCGTCTAAATACCACGTTTTTCCCATTTTGTCAAGTGTTCTTAACTAAAATCACTATTTTTTGTAAGATAGAGTCTCTTTGTGGATAAATCTTTTTTGAATAAAAAAAGAACGGGTCGACCAAGTGTGGTCTTCCCGTCCCGCGCTACGTGAGCGCTACGTGTTGTCAGGCAGCTTTTCCGTTACGGCCTGACTTCTTGCTTCCGTCCTTTCTAGTCGCCTTGGATTGTGGTTTGGCCACGGTCTTCATCTGGCCGTAGCTCGGATCTGTCGGATCCTTCTTTGCGGCCGCCTTCGCTGCTCGCTCAGCTTTTTTCTTGGCGGCAAGTTCGTCGTCCCTGCGACGTCGCTCCGCTTTTTCCTCCTCACTCACGTCGGGTTTCTGGCTTTCCGTGGGATCGGGTTTCGAATCGGAGGGCGACGGCTCGGTAAGCGGACTCGTGTCCGAATTCTCGCGGTACACCTTCCTGGGCTGTGGCGCTTTCGCCCTCGCTCCCAACATGAAGTCGACGCACTCACGCGCCTCCTCAGGCTTCATGTTGAGCTTGATGAGCGTTGCCATCACACGGACACTCAGGTGCAACAGGAGTTCCTGCCGTTCCGAGTCCGTGAACCGCTCGTCTCCCTTGAGGTAGCCGACGATATTCCGTCCGTTGCTTCCGAGATTGTCGATCGTGTCACAACGGTCGAGGATCTCATCGATCTTCACCGGGGTGAACTTTCGGGGAAGCTTCGTATTGGCTACCGCTTCTTTCCTCGCGCTTTCGCGCTCGATGAAGTACGGGGGCTTTCCGTACTTGCCCTCGTTGACCCAGTCCACCACGCGATCGTAGTAGCTCTGAGCCAACTTCTTCGCGTCCATGTGCTTCTCGAACTGCTTGAGTTCGGGGAGGCTGACGGCGATCTCCTCCAAGAGGAAGGCTCGCAGGTCGGAACGCTCTTCGACGGAGTAACCGACATCGTTCTCCGTGATGCTCTCGATCATCGAGCGACACGCGAGAAGCGCAACCACCATTTCCGGATTTTGGCGGTCTTCCGGTTTTTCCTCTTCCCGATCGAGGCGATCCTCGATGTAGTCCTGTGCGGTCTGCACCGTCAGTCTCTTTGGCAACTGCACTCTCGCCGAGGGTTTGACCTCTTTGATCGCCGGAGCAGGAGCGACCTCGGCAGGCTGTTTCTGCGCGGGCGCTTTCTTCTCGACGACGGG
>JANLIO010000018.1 GCA_024654265.1 bacterium
AAGGTAGAGAAACGGGGAAAAAGGAAGAGCGAGAGACTAAAAATAATGAAGATCAGAAAGCGAAAATAGTACGTGAAGACAAGACGTCGGTCGTCAGAACATTCGCAAAAGGTTCTCTTTGGACAGGCGCTTTTTTGGGAGGATCTCTTTTAATCGGAGTCGGACTTTTTTTTAAAGGGCTTTCGTGGGGGCTTGGAAAATTAGAGAAGTGGCTTGATTGGACAATAAATACGTCATTTGATCAGAAGATAAAATACTATGCCGGCCTCGCTGAATTAAAACCGCTTGATTCTCTTACAAAGTGGATGAACGATCGTATGGATCGAAAGAATGCTGAAAAAAAGAAGCCCACACAATAAGGCGGACTTCTTTTTTTGAACGATTACTCGTTGATCAAATCTTCTTTCCAGTCACAGTCTTCTTGCGGACATGAGATGGATTTTGCTTTTCGGATCACCGTCGCGTATCCACATTTCGGACACGGTGTTCCGGTTGGCGGACCCCAGAATGCTTTTTGGCAGTCTGGATAGCGATTGCAGGCAAAAAAGATTTTTCCTTTCTTTGATTTCTTTTGGATGATGGTTCCTTTTTTACATTCAGGGCATTGAACGGGGTTTCCTTGCTCATCCTTCACCGGAATTTCGATATTCTTAATCGATTTACATTTCGGATATGTGGAGCACGAAAGGAAGGCGCCGAACCGGCCTTCGCGTTTCACCATGGGTTCTCCACATTCAGGGCAGATTTCATCGGTTGGCTCCGGTTCTTTGCGAGCATTCTCCTCGCCTGGGAGGGGTTTACTTCCTTTGCACTCGGGATAGCCGGTGCACGCAAGGAATTTTCCGTAACGGCTTCGTTTGACAGCCATTGCTTTACCGCATTTTGGGCAGGTTTCTCCTTCAGCGGCTTTTTGAGCTTCTTGTTCGAGCATTTCTTCGTTTTTCATAAGTTGTGCGTTGAAAGGCCCGTAAAAGGCAGAAAGAAGCGGTCGCCATTCCATTTTTCCTTCAGCGATGGAATCGAGCGAATTCTCCATACGGGCAGTGAATTCGAGGTCGACAATGTTAGGGAAGTGTTTGATAAGCAGATCAATCACAGCATACGCAATGTCGGTTGGGACAAATCGTTTTTTATCGTCGCGTTCAATGTACCCTCGGTCAATGACGGTTGAGATCGTCGGCGCATATGTGGATGGTCGTCCGATTCCGTGTTCCTCAAGTGCTTTGATGATTGTTGCGTCGTTGTATCGTGGTGGCGGTTCGGTGAAGTGTTGCACGCCGTTCATGGAAACGGTTTTCATCGCATCCTTTTCATGTAGTTCGGGGAGAAGTTTTTCTTTTTGCCGATCTGGATCGAGCGCCATAAATCCATCAAAGACAACGCGTTGACCCGTTGCGCGGAAAACAGATTTTTCAGATGCAATATCCAGTGCCGTTGTTTTCAATTCCGCGTCAGCCATTTGAGATGCCACGGAGCGTTGCCAAATAAGTTGATACAGTTTCAACATTTGCGTATCAAGAAATGCAGAAACAGATTCCGGTGTTCGTGATGCTTCTGTTGGACGGATGGCTTCGTGAGCTTCTTGCGCGCCTTTGGATTTTGTTTTGTATACGCGAGGCGCTGAAAGTGTGTATGCATCGCCGTACTTCGTTTTGACGAGTTCGTTCGCATCCTGCAAAAACTTTTCAGAAAGATTGACGGAGTCTGTACGCATGTAGGTAATTAATCCGTGTGTTCCTTCAGCTCCGAGTTCAATACCTTCGTACAACTTCTGCGCAAGTGTCATGGTTTGTTTGGAAGAAAAGCCAAGTCGTTGGTGCGCGTGCTGTTGAAGTGTTGATGTTGTGAATGGCGCAGGGGGTGATGCTTTTTTCGCTTTCTCCTCGATGTTTTGTACGGCATATGTTCCTTCGCGAATGTCATCCAGAATGCGATTTGCATCCGCTTCCGTTGTGATCGTCATCTTCTCAATTTTTTTCCCATCGTAGGTCTTGAGTTTTGCTTCAATTGGCGGAAGGTCATCTGACGTCTTTTCTTTTGGTAAAAATTCAGCATCAATGCTCCAGTACTCTTCGGGGTTGAATGCTTTTATTTCGCGCTCTCGATCAACAATGAGCCGTACGGTTACAGATTGGACGCGACCGGCAGAAAGTCCTGGTCGGACTGTGCGCCAAAGAAACGGGGAGAGCTTGTATCCAACGAGTCGATCCAAAATACGCCGAGCTTGCTGTGCATCAACAAGATGTCCGTCAATGTGATGCGGTGTTGCGAGCGCGTGTTCAATGGCACTCTTCGTGATTTCGTGAAAGGTGATTCGATGGACCTTGGATGGATCTAATTTAAGAACTTCCGCCAAATGCCAAGAGATCGCTTCTCCTTCACGGTCTTCGTCAGTCGCGAACAGGATCTCATCCGCTTTCTTTGCAGCTTCCTTGATCGGTTTCAAGTTTTTGAGACTCGTCTTCGGAACGGTGTACGTTGGTTCAAAATTGTTTTCAACATCAACGCCAAGCTTTGATTTTGGAAGATCGCGAATATGTCCGAAACTGGCAAGAACCTTATAGTTCTTCCCAAGATATCGAGAGATCGTTTTCGCTTTGGTGGGTGACTCAACAATGACAAGTTTCATAGTAATTGATCGGACAATAGTCGAAATATGCGCTTTTTGTCAATTTTCCTCATTTCTTCTTCGAAGCGCCTTTCCGGTGAGCGCGTATATACCGGGCTCTTCCTCAGCAAGCATACCCTTCAACTCCAATTGCGTCAGGAGCCTGTTCAAAACAGGGCTTGAGAGCATTAAGGCTCGAAGAATGTCATCAGCATGCATTGGGTGATCTAGCGTATGCAGAACAGCAGATTCGAGTTCATCGAGGGGCTCGGTATCAGTCGGAGGGTCGCGTTGATGAGAGAACTCAAAGTGTTCAAGAATATCTCGCGCATCTGTGCATGGGATCGCTCCGAATTTAAGCAGGGAGTTGTTTCCCGAGGAAACAGGGCTTGTGATTGGACCTGGCACAGTAAAGACATCGCGGTTTTCCTCAAGTGCGAGTCTCGCTGTGATAAGTGATCCGGATTTTTCTGATGCTTCAATAACAAGAATTGCGTTCGATAGTCCGGCGATAATGCGATTCCGAAGTGGAAAATGGAATTTGAGGCTTTGCGTCCCTGGCGGAAACTCACTTAATAACGTGCCGTTTTTTTGGAGAATATCATTTGCAAGTTTGGCATGCTGACGAGGGTAGATTGACGCGTCATTAATCCCGCCACCAAGAACAGCAACGGTTGGCCCACCAGAATCGATTGCAACGCGATGCGCAGATCCATCAATGCCAAGCGCAAGTCCGGAAATAATTGGTATCCCAAGTTCAGCGAGGGGTGGGATGATCATTCGGATCACATGAAGGCCGTATGGCGTGCAGGCTCGTGTACCAACCACACCGATAGAAAGAGATGTTGGTATTTGCGCGCCACGACAAAAGAGTGCGAGGGGAGGGTCGGAGATTGTTTTGAGTTGATCTGGATATTCGCTGTCTGATGGAAGAATAAAACGGATTTCTTCTGCAGTGAGACGTCGGTGGCATGCGTGAATATCAATCGTAGGTCGCCACTGAACAAAAGCGAGTGCTGTTGATTCGCGAACTCCAATCTGGAGAAGCCGATCCATCGTCACGTTCCATGCGCGAGCACCATCACCTTGAAACGCATTCCAGAGTTTCCAAAGTGTGCGTGATCCAAATTCCTCAAACCAAGAAAGACCGATCCATCCGAGTCGTTGTTCTTCCGTGTGTTCAAATCGCGATAAGATGCGATTTCTTTTTTGAGAACGTTTCTCCATACCTCTACCGCTGCCATATCTCGGTAAAGGTTGTCAAATGTATTCTATCTTCGTATCCAATTCATTGCCGCGGAAACAGCGTCGCCTAAAGCTTCTCCAATTTTTTCTGCGTCAAAATCATCTGGCTGTGTAAGAACCCAAATGTCAGAAGATATTTTTTCTTCCGGTCGTCCGATGCCGATGCGAATGCGCGCAATTTCATCCGTTTTCAGTTTGGTTTGGATGTCAGCGACGCCATTATGTCCTGCGGGTCCCGCTTTTGTAGCAAGCTTGATGATACCGGGTTCAAAATCCATATCATCGTGAATAATTAAAATGTCACTTGGTTTGAGTTTGTAATATGTTGCGAGCGCTAAAACGGCATCCCCGGATTTATTCATGAATGTTTCTGGTTTTGCGAGAAGAATAGTTTCCTGCTCAATATAAATTCTCGCAACACGGCTCATGCGATCTTCGTCCATGTTCCAAGCACCATCGTTCATCTCTTCCAAACGATCAGCTACTTCAAAGCCGACATTGTGCCGAGTGCCGTCATATTCTCTTCCCGGATTACCGAGGCCAACAATAAGTTTCATAGAAATAATAAATAGATCGTATATTCTCTTTCAAAAAAAGACCAGACCTTTATGATATCAATTTAATATCGGCCACCTTTTCGTCCAATTGCGCGACGCTTTCGAGCCCACGGATGTTTGGCTTTTTTGGTTGTTTTCCTGTCATTTTTCTTGTGTTCTTCAACTCGCTGTGGCATGTGGCGCGTTGTGATCTTAATTGGTGTTCCAACAAAACCGAATTTTTCACGGAGCTGGTTTTCTATGAAGCGACGCCATGTGTCGTTAATACCAACATCTTTTCCACCAAGGCGCATGGAATATGTTGGTGGCTCAACACCAAGCTGAGTGATATCATATACAAACGGTGGTTTTGAACCTGACGATTGACGCGGAGGTTGTTTCGAGATGGCTGTTTTCAAAAAGCGTTGGAGCGCATTATAGGTAACCTGACGTTGTCGTTCTTCTTGAACACGGATAGCCATATCCAAGATTTTGCTTGTTCGTTGTCGTTCTTTTGCAGAAACAAAGATGATTGGTGCCCAGTTGAGGAATGGGAAAGCACGACGGATCGATTTTTCATATTCCTGTACGGTTTGGATTTCTTTGTCATCAACAAGATCCCATTTGTTTACAACAAGGATCAACCCTCGACCGGCGTCTTTTAATATTCCGGCAAGGTGACGATCTTGAGTGGATGGACGTTCGGATGCGTCTAAAACAAGAAGGGCGACATTTGCTCGCATGAGAGCTTCTCGATTGCGTTCAATGCTTGCCATTTCAACACGGCCTCCAATTTTGTTTCGTTTACGCATTCCAGCCGTATCGATCAACGTCATGCTTTGTTCGCGCCATTCAAAAGTCGTATCCTGTGGCTCTCGAGTTGTATGCGGAATAGGCGAGACGATGACACGCTCTTCACCAAGAATAGCGTTCATAAGGGATGATTTACCAACGTTTGGTCGACCCATCAAAACAATCTTCAACCCTTTTTCATCATCTTCAATTGGAACAGGGTGTTTTCCACGCGCTTCCAATTTTTGATAAATCGCATCTAAAAGATCTCCAATCCCCAAGCTCGTTGAGGCGGAAATCGCAAATGGTTCGCCAAGACCGAGCGCAAACATTTCTTTCGTCGTTGTTCGTGAGATTGTGCGCGCTGTGTCAACTTTATTCGCAGCAATGATAACGTGCTTGTGGACTTTTTGAATTCGTCGCGCAAGGTCCAAATCTTCGGGATGAACGCCAGCTTTTGCATCAATAATAAATAAAACAATATCGGATTCTTTGATCGCGAGTTCAGCCTGAGCCAAAATACCGCGTCCGATTTCCGATCCTTGCTCTGCATCCATGCCTCCGGTATCCACAACCTGGATGGCGAGGCCACGCCAAAGAACCACGCCGTAATTTCGATCACGTGTGGTGTGTGACGTTGAAGAAACAATCGCTTTTCCACTTTCCGTAAGTCGGTTCCAGAGAGTTGATTTTCCAACATTTGATCGACCTACAATCGCGATTGTAGGGATTCGTCTGTTTTTTTTAAAAGACATATTTACGTTAAACAAAGGCTGTTCGCTATCACAGCTCGATCAATCCAAGGCTAGAATCACCAAGAATAATGATAAAATCAGTATCTTTTGAAGCTATTTCCTCCTCCACGAGCCCCTTTGTGTAGACACTGAGGCTTCCTTTGTCATCCGTCAAGACGTCAGCCGTGGAAACAGTGGCCTTTAAAAGCTGTTTAAGACGTACAAGATCTTCAGATTTTTGTCCGTTCGTAAGGTCATAAATGACGGTTTCCTCATATCCTCGTTGTGTTGCATTGCCGACAGCCCCGACGGTAAATCCATGTTTTTCAAGCTCTGATTGCACAGATGATGCAAATCCACTTCGATGCGTTCCATTTTTCAGCTCAATTTGAATCTCCTGAGTGGATTGATACTTCACAATACGATCTTCTTTTGTTTCAAATGGATTTGATGCAATCTCTCTAATTTCTGACCAGTCCGGTTTTTTGGGGAAGAGCATGTAAGCTCCATTAATATTTCCAGGAGTCAGCTCTCCGTTTGGCTCGTCCGTCAATACGCGCATTTGAATGCTTGTCTGATCAATACCTCGGCTACTTTGTGCAAGTTTTACAATTTCCCATGGCGTAAGATCTGTTTGAATGTGAGATGAAACAATTCCCCAGAGCTGAGCTATACGATTCGGATTTGCCAAGGTTCCAAGTGAGAGGAGTTTTTGACGCACGGCAGTGAGAACGATCTGCTGTCGTCGGCTTCGCGCAAAATCCGTTCCTTCACTGTTATTTCCGTGGCGTGAGCGAACGTACTTTAAGGCAAAGTCGCCATCCATGTGTTGTTTCCCTTCGTTAAATTGAACGGTTTGCCACTTATCATCCCACGTTGGATACGAGAGATCGGTGAATGAACGTTCAACCGTGATATCAAGTCCGCCAAGCGCATCGATAAATTTTACAAAGCCACCAAAATCTACTTTTATTACATGATTGATTGGAATGCCGAGTAATTTTCCAATCGCTTGGCTTGCAATTTGTGCGCCTTCTCCGGGGTTACTTTCTTCAGCGTACGCATTGACTGCATTTATTTTTTGAAACTGGGCGTTGCCAAGCGGATAGGCGAGGTCGCGTGGAATGGAAAGCATGGAAACTCGGTTGTCTTTTGTATCAAGAGACGCGAGGATAATGGTGTCTGTGAGCTGGGATCCTGCATGACCTTCACCACCAACACCAAAAAGCATGAAATTGATCTGATCCGAAGATTCAGTGATCGCGGGTTCAGCATTTACCTCACTTCCAAGGACGAGGCGACGAATGTCCGAGATGACGGGAAGATTTTTTAGTTCACCAAATACACTTGTTCCATAGGTCGCAGAACGGTAGGAAGCGCCGGCGCCGATTGCGGAGAGACTTCCAACAACAAGGCAAAAAACAGCCGTGATTGTAACGACTGTGCGTTTTGCCGATTTATCAGAGTCGGCATTCAGAAAATTCACCTTTATCGGTCGGTGCATTCTGCTAACTTTATCACATCAATCTTAAAGATAAAAGAGCCATTTTTATCCTTCACATCTCCAGTGCCAGACCCCACGGGGTCTGGCACTGTGGGGTCTGGCACCAGGGTGCCATACGGTGTGGATAAGTATTTTTTGACAACAGTAGTTAAAGTGTGGCAGCGGTATAGAGAGTACTTAATTCTAGTAAAGAAGCTAAAAAATATGCCACGTCCACTACGAATGATTGATCCCAATGGGACATATCATATTATTAATCGAGGAAATAATAAAAAAAGAATATTTTTCGATGAATCAGATTACAATTATTTTTTGTTGCTTATTTCCAAAATGAAAGATGATTTTAAGTTTTTATTGCATCATTTTGTTCTGATGCCAAATCATTTTCATTTTGTGCTTTCCCCAAATGGGGATGACTTGTCATCTATGATGCGTATTCTTCAAGGAGAGTATGCGCGTTATTTTTCTGAGAAAAATAAACACGTGGGTCACGTTTGGCAGAGTCGTTATAAGAGTTTTGTAATTGATAATGACGCGTATCTTCTTGCATGTGGTAACTATATCGAGATGAATCCGGTTCGTGCGCGACTTTCTTCCTTACCGGAGGGTTGGGAGTGGTCAAGCTATCGGTATTACGCATTTGGTGAACAAAATGATTTGCTAACTGAAGATCCTTTCTTTCGTGATTTAGCAGTGGATATTAATTTGCGAAGAAAAATTTATCAAAATTTAATAAATAAGACGCGATCATAGTTTTCTATTTGATGTCGTCGGTGCCAGACCCCATGGGGTCTGGCACTGTGGGGTCTGGCACCAGGGTGCCATACGGTGTGGATAAGTGTGGTTGGGGTGGGTGGGGTTTTGGTGTGAGATTGTGAATAAAAAATCGTGGTATACTGGTGGTATGAAATCCGTTCGGATGCTTGTCAAAGAACGGGATGTCCGTTTACGCGCCCTTGTCGTCGTTTTAGCGATCGTGGGAATTTTTCTTGTACTCGGACATGTACATGCGCAAGGAGCGCCCAATCCATCTCCTCCGCCAGCCGCGAAGGGTAGCGGAACTTTTGAGGGGTTTGGGGATTGGGTTGTAACTCAGGTTGGAAGAATGATGGGCTACATCATTCAGATGTTGGCATCTTTGGTTATCATTATCACCAATATTCTTATCAATATTGCGCAGTACAACGATTTTGTTAAATCGCAACCTGTGAGTATTGGTTGGAGTCTTGTGCGAGACGTGGTGAACATGTTTTTTATTATTGTTCTTTTAGTATCAGCATTCTCCACTATTATTGGATATCGGGAATTTCATTATAAACAAGTGCTTCCGAAGTTATTATTAATGGCGGTTCTGATCAATTTTTCCAAAACATTGGTTGGTCTCATGATTGATTTTTCTCAAGTTGTGATGCTGACGTTCGTCAGTGCATTTGCACAAGCGGCTGCTGGTAATTTTGTGGTGGCATTAAAATTGACGCAAGTTACGAAAATCAACCCGGATACATTTGGAACCGGGAAATCCGGTGATCTTGGTGCGCTTATCGCCGCCGGGATGCTTGCTATCCTGATGCTTGGCGCTACGTTGACGCTCGTTCTTATCATGACCATGTTCTTGATCGTGCGCATTGTTGGGCTATGGATGCTCTTAATTTTTTCTCCCATGGCCTTTTTCGCCCTCGCACTTCCCGGAAAACTGCAAAAAGGTGTATCCGCTTTCGTAAGCGATTGGTGGAGCAAATTAGGAACATTTTTAATTGCTGGTCCCGTTATGGCGTTTTTCCTATGGCTCACACTCGCCGTCGTGCAGGGATCACCTAATGAGGCGTTTGGGAGTGTTATTGCTGGCGCGAGTAGTACGGAAGAAGTAAATCGTGTTACAAAAAGTGCTCATTTTATTACAAAAGTTGGGGATGCCGAGAATATCGCAACGTATCTTGTCGCCTTTGTCATGATGCTTGAGGGTGTTTCGTTTGCTGTAAAGTCGTCGTCAGCAGTTTCTGGGAAATTTGGGGCGCTTGCCGGAGGTCTTGCCGCGGGTGGAGGTGTTCTTGGGATCGCCGCAAAAGGAGCGGCTCGCGTTGGGCGTACAGGCGTGACAGCGACGCGATATGGTGCGAAGAAAATTGGCGGTGCAGCATTTGAAGGTCTTGATTACGCGACAGACATTCGTGGGAAAGTCGGTCGTGCCGGTTTGAAGGTTGCGGGTCGTTTGCCCGGTGCTGTGGGTGCCGAGACATTTGGGCGATTAGCTGGACATCGCAGGCAAGTTCAGCGTGAGCGGGGTGAGCGTCAAAAGAAACTGACGGCAGGGCTAACATCTGAAGAACAGCTTAACTTCCTTCAAGGTCGTGCGAAGTCGATTAACCGAAATGAAGCTACCGCAGCGCAGATGAATATTGCGAATGTGGCTTCGTCGAAAGGCGGATTAAAAGCGCTTCAAGCGAAACAAGAGGAGTCGTTAGCGTGGATTGCAGATCCGGAAGAGCGCAAACTAAAGGCTACGGCATTTGCACAGCAGGATGCGGCTCGTGCAATGAAAGCTGGGGTTACTGCGGCGGAAGCTTCGGGAGATGACAAGATGGCTGAAACGCTAAACGAGAAATACAAAAAAGATCCGTCGTTGTACGCTGATATCGGGGATCTTCGGAAGATGCAGAGTAGCGGTAATTTTAAAAAGGATATTGGCGCATTATCTGACGATGCTTTCAAGGATAGTCGAGTTATTTCACGACTTGGTGAAATGCATGGGTTTATTGACGGGGAAGGAAATGTTGATCGCGATAACGAAGTCGTGAAATATATTCAAGAAAAAGTTGGTGGGAATCGAGCGGCATTTTTGGATGAGCAATTAAAAGCATTTGAAGCGCGACCGGATGCGGCGAGAGCGGAGCGCGCAGGGCTACAAGAGGGGGCTGACGAAACAGCATTGAGACTCGCTCAAGTTCATCGTGGGTATGTTTCAAAAGATTCGAAGGGACAAGTCAGGCATGAATTCCTTTCCGAAGGAGCGCATTCTGCCGGACCTGCAACCGTTGCTCCGGCGGTTGCCAATCGTACACAGGCGGTTGCACGCGTTGCTGAGCTTGCACAAAGAGGGTTTGCGCCGAATACGGCGGAATCAATCGACGCTCAAGTCAGCTCGATTTCAGCTGGAGCGCCTCTTGCTCAAACATCCGGATTTAATTCAAAAGTTGGTGAATTCAGTTCCGGGGCACATCGCCAAGCATTTGCGGATGTTGCAAGATATACGGATCAAGATTTGCAGTCAGAAGATACAGAAGATACGGAGCGCGCACTGAGCTTAATTGAGGGGTTGGATATAACTGGATTAAAGAGCAATGCCGATGGCCATAATGAAGCGCGTTCAACACTCCTTTCAAGTGTTTCGCCGGTAGCCATGCGAAAAGGATATGAAAAAGCGAGCGCGGGAAATCGAACAAAAGCCCAAAAGAAAATAAGAGAAGTTGCGAATTTGTATCGAAGTGAAGGCGCTCGTTTGAAGGGGGCACTGGGTGGTGGCGTAAGCGTGGATGCAATTGCTAGTCTTGTTTCAGCTCCTCAGGATGCGACAAATAATACCTTGAAACAGAAAATGATTGAGAAGTTCGGTTCCGAGGAACGAGCGCTTGAAGCGGGAAAGATCATTGTCTCTGCGAACGAGATAAATACCGGCGAACAGTTCCGCGCGCTTCGTCAGGAGCTTGATCCCCGCGCCGCACGTCGTGCGGGCGGTGGGAGAACCACATAGTTTATGATCCGAGTTCGAAACACCCCACCTCCACCACCGGCAGATGAACTCGATGTTGTCGCGAAAAGCGAGAGTGGCGTTGCTCCACAAAGGAAGGTGACTTCACGCGTAACATCGGCGAATATTCAATCAGCAACGGTGCCGTCAACTTCTCCGAATAAAGAGGATGATTCTTTGAGCGTGGATATTCATCTTCCTCCGGAACGACTTCATTTTTTTCTTTCAGATCGATATCGAACTTCATTAGATACGATTCGTGAAGAATTCAAACTTTCATCAGAGGATTCAAATTTTATCAGCGATCTTGACCGTTTGGTAATGTCGGGGCAGATGGATCTTGATGCGTATATTGTTGCTTTGGACGACGAGCTTCATCTTGATCCAAGCGTTCTCAAAAAACTCCAAGCTCAGCTTCTTGCTGATCGTTTTCTTCCATTTGGAGACGATCTTAAACCATCGGCTTCGGACGTTGCGAAAGAACACGAGCTTGAGATTCCAAGAACGTCGTATTATCGCGTGTATTCTCGTCCGCTTACATTTTCCGGTGTGACGAGTGAGGTTGCGGAAATGGCGGGGATTGGGTTGCTCGGTCGAGATGTTCGCGCGCGACTTCGCGATCTCATCATTGCAAAATCGAAAAATGAACAGGTGGATTCGCGGATATTGGAGGTGATGACACGTGGAGAGTCGTTTGGTGGTCTTGGGTTTGATCGGAAAAAAGCATCATCGGTTTTATTCTCAATTAACGATATTTTGGAGAGAACAACAGTGTTGTCTGAAGAGGCATACGGGGATTGGTTGGCAAAGAAGACGAGTGGATCAATGGTACAAAAGAAGAAAGTGGGTGCGTCGACAGATGCGGAAAATGATTCGAAACAAGAGGATCGGCAAAAGATTGAGGGAGAATTAATAGAGAAAAAACGGCAGGTGGATACGACGATTGGGCGCGCGGTTGAATCAGCGTTGGCAAAGATTTCGTATAAACCTACGTCGCCATATCTTGGGCGTCGGCTTCAAAACGCTATCTCATCTCGGCTTCGTGATGTTCGGAACGCACATGATTTTCGAGATGTGCTTCTTCGTCCGGAAAAAGTTGGTGGAATTGGGGTGAATGCTGAGCTTGCTGATACAGTGGCACGCGAAATGGAAGCTGTGTATTTGGAATTTCATGATTCGATTGCAACGGAGGAGGTGAAGAGAATGGATGAACAGGTAAAGATTCAGCATCAAAAAGTGGAGGATCGGAAAAAAAAGCGTTCCGAAGAACATGCAAAATGGTTTGAGGAAAAAATGCGTGGAGGAAATGCGGTTTCACAGACAACGATTCCAAAAACAGGAAAGCCATCTGTTGATACGGTGCAACATGATCGCCCTCGACTGGTTGGACTTTTGGATGAATTAAGCACGGTGACACGAAATGAGTTTCGAAGAATGGGGGATTCGCCGGATCTTGCGATTGCGCAAATTCTTAAAAAGATCGAAACCGTGGGGCAAGATTCGGCAGATGGTCGGATTCGGGCAGTTGTCGCGTTTCGAGCAAGCCCTCTTCAAAAGGAATACGTTGATTTGGTGGGAAGGAGCTTTAAGCAGGGGAAGCCGATTGCGGAGGTTGCGAAGGAACGTCGCGCAAAAGGAGAGGACACGCTTACGCCTGAGGAGATTTCGGCTATCATTCAGCTCAATTCTGCGCTACACTATTAGGGAATTTGGAATGTGGAATTTGGAATGTGGAATATTTCATTTACATTTCAACCATATCCATATTCTGAACGATACAAATGCCTGAGAAATTTATTGTTCCTCAATTTATTGATAAAGAAGATCGAATTCTCGGTCCGATAACGGTGCGCCAATTTTTGATATCACTTGCAACGGTTTTTATCTCATTTGTTGAGTTTCGGGTTTTGACGTTTATCTACTTTATCCCGCTCGTTATCGTGACAGCAGGCATTGGAGGCGTATTCGCATTTGTGAAAATAAACGGTCAGCCGTTTCATATTTTCTTTTTGAACTTTTTACAAACATCTGTCCGCGCAAAATTGCGCGTATGGGATAAAACGCTTTCCGATGCAGAACTCCGACCTTTCCTCGTTGTGCCAGCTGATGAAACGGTTGCAGTGATTATCAGAAAACCTCCACCCTCGGCCAAGCATCTTCGTGATTTAACGCTCATCGTAAATACCGGTGGTTCATATCATCCGGAAGAATGGGGCGAGGAAGCGGAGAAAAAAGTGTGAGAAGTCTGTGAAATACGTTACGAATATGGCGAAAAAGAAACCATTGTCAAGCGCGCCGAAAAAGCCACCATCAAAACCGGGTACGCCAACCCAACGTTTTATTGATATCACGGAAATTCGTGAAGACGTTACAATCATGAAAGACGGGACGACCCGTGCCGTTTTGCTGGTTTCAAGCATTAACTTTGCATTGAAATCTCAGGATGAGCAGAACGCAATCG
This sequence comes from bacterium, assembly GCA_024654265.1. Classification (GTDB taxonomy): domain Bacteria; phylum Patescibacteriota; class Patescibacteriia; order 2-12-FULL-60-25; family 2-12-FULL-60-25; genus JANLIO01. The sequence goes on from JANLIO010000018.1 coordinate 13,626, forward strand.
TGCAGGCGTACATGGGATTTTTGAATAGTCTTGATTTTCCGATCCAAGTCGTTATCCAATCGCGACGGATGAATATCGACGGATATATGGAGCGTTTACGTGAGGCGCAAAAGAATCAAACAAATGATTTACTACGACAACAAATCGATGACTACCGATCGTACGTAAAAGAGCTTGTTGACTTGGGGGACATCATGCAAAAGCGATTTTATGTTGTGATCCCATTTGATCCTGCAACAGAGCAAAAGGAGCAGAATTTTTTTGCAAAAGTCGGAACAATCCTCACGCCATCTGTCGCCATCCATCTTTCGGAAAAACGATTTACAAAAGAGAAAAGTCAGTTGATGTTGCGCGTCAATCAAATTATTGGTGGATTACAATCAATGTCACTTACCGCAGTGATGTTGGACACGCAAAGTCTGATTGAGTTGTATTATACGGTGTACAATCCCGAACTGTTTGAATCTCAGCGGTTAACCGATGTTGGAAAGACGCGACTTGAAGAATGATATGGCAATTCAACCTACAGAAAAAAAAGACGGACTCAAAACACTCGTAAAAGGCGGGGTTGAGTTTGAAAAGAAACCGTCAAAAGAAGAGCAAAAGGTTGCGCAGGTAAAAGAGCGCGAACTTCTTGAAGAGGAGCGTATTTATCGTCGAGGTGTTGCCAGCATCAAAGATTTGATTGCGCCGGCTGCCATGAAAGTGGAACCAAGTTTTCTCCGTTTGGGAGATACGCTTGTTCGTACGCTTTTTATCGTGACGTATCCGCGATATGTTTCTGTTGGCTGGGCATCACCGATCATCAATCTTTCGGCGACAATGGATACGGCGATGTTTTTCTATCCCGTTAAAGCTGACATTATCTTGAAACAGTTAAAGAAAAAGGTGGGTATTCTTGAAGCGCAGATTACGGGAGACAATGAAGCCGGCAAACCAAGAAATCCGGCAGATGAAACCGCGCTTCGCGACATTGAGCAACTTCGTGATGACCTTACGCAAGGGATCGAACACTTTTTTCAGTTCGCATTTTACGTGACGCTGTACTCAAAAGATGAGGATGAGTTAGAGCAATTAACAAGCCAGATTGAATCAACGTTTGGCGCAATGTTGATCTACACAAAACGCGCGTTTTTCCAATCGGAACAAGGTTTTAATTCAACGGTTCCGTTTGCGCGTGACGAATTACTTATCACGTTTAACATGAGCACGTCGCCGATCGCGTCGTCTTTTCCATTTACCTCGGCCGAGCTCACATCAGACGACGGCATTTTGTATGGCATTAATCGTCACAACAATTCGTTGATTTTGTTCGATCGTTTTAGTTTGCAGAATGCAAATGCCGTTATCTTTGCCACGTCAGGAGCCGGAAAATCATACGCCGTGAAATTAGAGATTTTGCGATCACTCATGCTTGGTACGGACGTTCTTGTGATCGATCCGGAAATGGAATACAAAAGTTTGTCAGATGCGGTTGGTGGAACATATGTGAACATTTCTCTCGCTTCTGATTCAAAGATCAATCCATTTGATTTACCACGACCGATCGGAGGAAACGTTTCCGTGGAAGACATCATCCGAAGTTCGGTTATTACAATTAAAGGATTACTGCGACTCATGTTGGGGAACGTGACAGTGGAGGAGGATTCGATTTTAGATCGTGCGCTTCTTGAAACGTATGCGAAAAAAGATATTGTTCCAGAAGCGGATCTGACAGCCGTTGAACCGCCGATCTTGCAGGATTTTCAGGAGATTTTGGAAGGAATGGAGGGAACGGAAAAGCTCGTGATTCGATTAAAAAAATATACGGAAGGAACATTCGCCGGATTGCTAAATGCGCCGACAAACGTGCGCGTGAATAACCAGATGGTCACGTTTTCCGTACGCGATCTTGAAGATGAACTGCGACCAATGGCGATCTACACCATCGTAAATTTCATTTGGAACGTCGTTCGTTCTGAGCGGAAAAAGCGGATCCTTGTTATTGATGAGGCGTGGTGGCTGATGCAATCCGAGGATTCAGCGAAATTTATCTTCGCGCTTGTAAAGCGGTGTCGAAAGTATTATCTCGGCGTCACAACGATCACGCAGGATGTGAACGACTTTTTGACATCACCATACGGACAAGCCATTGTAACTAACTCGTCGCTTCAACTTTTATTGCGACAAAGTCCGGCATCAATCGATCTTATTGCGCGCGTCTTCCTTTTAACGCAATCGGAAAAGTATCTTCTTTTGGAAGCCGGAAAAGGGGAGGGAATCTTCTTTGCCGGAGATCGTCACGCCGCGATTCAGGTTGTTGCGTCATACACGGAAGATCAAGTCATCACAACCGATCCAAAACAGTTGCTTGAAATCGAGGAAGAGCGAAAGCGATTAAAGGAAGAAGAGGAGGAGGATGAAGGGAAAATACGAACGTAGGCAACACCATTTATCATACTTTTATGTCACGACGCACCAAATTAATCATTCTCATCATTACAACGCTCCTTTTGTTAGGAATCGGATTGTGGTTATTGATCCAGCCGTTTATAAGTCCACCCGCACAGCCACCCGGACTTCCAACCGATGTAACACCTTCCGGTTCAATTCCTTCTGCGCAGGAGCCTGTTCAACCGCAAGCGCCAAGTGTTGCGCAGGACATTCGACAGCTAGAGAATTTGGCGATCAATGTTGTCACGCGCATAGGGTCAGGTTCAAACTCTGAGGGATTTCGTGGATATGAGGACGTCATGTTAAATGTAACGCCGTCACTTCAGGCATACTTACAAAAAGAACAGACAGCCATGCAAACCGCGCACCCTGTGCTTGGATCAACGTATGGTCTTACGAGTCGTGTTGTTGCGGTTGATCGAAAACTTGCACGCTCAGGGGCAGATACGATCCCGTTTGTACTTCAAGTTCAGCGGACGGAAGATGCAGGAAATCCGGATGCACCGGTTTCGGTTTCGTATCATGAGGCAACCGTTACATTCAAAAAACAGGCGGAAGGAGGATATCTTGTCGAAGGAATTGTGTGGAAAGACATTCAAATCTAAAAAAATTAAAGGAGGCATTTCTCGAGATCGCATTCCCGGTTTTTTGTATTTCCTGCCACCAATATCCACGCGTGCAGGGTACAGGGGAGACTGGCACGGGGTGGGTGTGCGGGGAGTGTATTGAGAAGATTGAAATGCTCACGACTCGCCCACCGGCAGAAATTTGTTCTGAGCTCGATGGGTTTATTGGCGTTGGGTATTATCACGATCCAATTCTTCGAAAAGCATTGCATGAATTAAAGTATCATTCTTCCACTGCCCTACTCCCCTCTTTCCAAAACGTTTTACGACGCTATGCGGATTTAAGAAATCAACCGTGGCCATGGGTTGGCGAAACCAATATCGCCATTCAGCCACTCGTTGGTGTCCCCCGTCGCATTCGCGCTCGCGGATTTGATCAAGCTGAATTTTTTACAAATATCATACGAAATACATGGATTCCATGGGCAGAGCCTGTATCAATCCTAAAACGTCACAAGAAATCGGTGAGTCGGCAAGCGGATTTAGAGCCGGGACCATTGCGGATCGCAAATGTTAAAGGCGTGTATGAGATTAAAAATAAAAACGGAGAAACCCCTATCCCCCAATCTCTCATTCTTGTTGATGACGTTGTAACAACCGGTGCGACGATGCAAGAAGCGACGCGTATTTTGCGTGAGGCGGGTGTTAAGAAAGTCTTTGGGATTGCAATCGCAGTTGGGAAATAAGAAAGATGCATTCGTCTACCCGCCTTGACAAAACGAGAAAAAATGCCTATGTTCACGTTGGTGTCTGGAAACCAATTGGAAAGCGGTTTCTCACCAGACGCCAACAACCCTAGTACTGCGCTTCTGCAGGAACGGGTTTTTTCATGCAAAACAACCGGATTGATTCGTACCCCGTAAAGTAGACACGGGAGAAAAAAGGATTCGAACCCAAGTGTGGGCGGTGAGGAATATCGCTCAACACTGCGAAGAAGCTGATAACGACGACAGGATGCGATAAGAACGTGAACACTCGCAAAATAGCAGGAAAAAACTCTAAAACATTTAACATGGGCAACCGGTGGGCAACGTTTGGGAAGGCGGCAAGACCTCCGTTTAACGCGGAGGTTTTGTAATACTCTATACAATTTCAACTTTAATGCTAAGATTATTCTCGTCGTAAGTATATGCAAAAAACTGCAATCTCAGCTGGAGGGGTCATCGTAAAAAAAGATGGAGATTTATATTCCATCCTTCTTTTGCGAGATACTCGTTTCCCAGAGTGGTACTTCGCAAAAGGCCACATTGAACCAGGAGAGACTTTGGAACAGGCTGCTTTACGAGAGGTTGGCGAAGAGGCTGGTTTGCATCAACTGAAAATTCACTCTCTTCTCGGCTCATATGAACGTTTTGTTGAAAAGGCGAATGAATTAAAAACAATCCATTACTTTTTGATGTCTCCGACTCAAGAAGAGATGCCAACTTCGCCTGATAACAACCACGTGGAATTAAAATGGTTTCCATTAGAAGACCTGCCTGTTATGTATCTTCCGGAACAAAAAGACGTCGTTGAGAAAAATTTGGTGAAAATTAAGAGCTCCCTAAGTACGAATACCTAGGGAGCTTGTTAAGAAGTGAGCGGTACGATGTGATGGGCGAGGTCGGTCATGGAGATAATCCCGCCCCCGAGATCACGTCCGACGACCTCGACGAGAGTATTTGTCGGGGTCACCGGATCTCTGAGCCAGTGGTGGGACCAGACCTGATGGAGCTGCCCGTGTTGCTGTTCGACGATGTATTTACGCGGGTAAACCCACGAAGCAGAACCGTCGACTACGCGAGCCCGCAATCGAATTTCGAGTGTCTGCGACACACTTTCGCTGTATAGCTGCAGCGGAATCTTATCGCGCTCATTCTCACCGTATACGAAAATGAACGAGATTTTTCTTCCTTGGTAGTAGACCTTCGTCAGATCGCCCGCAAATACGGCATGGAGGTAGCTTCGATCCAAGCCGTACAACCGCGCGTAGCGCTCTGCGTATGACGACACGACATCATGCGTCATAAGAGTCAGCTCTCCGGAGAGCAATGCATCTTCAATGGCGCGCCTACATGAGAGCGCCGACGCGCTGCCGAAGACAAGAATATCCACATCCGATGCCGCCGTTTCGCACCCGAGTCCAGTTGAACCACCAAGCCCACACTGATCGGTCTTGATGCCCGCCGTATTCAAGAGGTGTTTGATAACACTAGTTCGTGAATCAGGGCCCTCGAACCAGTTTCTGAGTGCCTGACGAACGTCTACTCGATCCACGATCTGCTCAGCCGGAATGAGCACGGACCATGGATCGATCTGCGCACAGAGAGGATACGGTTGCGCCGGAAGCGAGCTGTGCTTGGGAAGCCGTTGGTATTTTTTGTAACGCCTCCCCAAGAACATCCGCTCGCCGGCATCATCCGGGTAGTACATCGGCCTTCCAAACAGGCTGTTCTCTCGAAGATACAGAGATCCCGTTGAGTACACCCAGCCGGACTTCGTTACGACAGGGCCGAGCAGATCCATCACCAAGCCTCCTTTCTAAAGAGGTCGTATACCTTTTTGCCGACATTATCAGGCAAAGTGTTCTGGTCGTTCATGACGGTGTATTTGCAGAGGTCGACCAAGCCGCCGAGGTCGTTCTGTTCGTAGTCAGACCACAGACCATCACGATGTGCATCGAGTTCGATTAGCCGATTTTTATCGGCGACTACCTCAATTGCACGGCCGCGATTCCTAGCCCTTTCATGGCGCAAGAAGTTTGTCGAGCTGATATGGAGAAGAGTTACTTTTCCATATTTGGAAAGTAGTTCGACTTCCGACCTGCGCAGCAGGCTGCCAAGAAAGATTCTCCGCTGGGTTTGCGGTGTCACACCGCGCTTACGCAGAATGAGCTGCAGCGGCTCATCTTCCCAATCCTTTCTAGGAGGGAGAGATGCAAGCTCATCCAGGCTATTGTTCCGTAGATGGTCGAGTTCACGATAGACCTCAAGCACCTCTTCACCCCGTTTTTCGAGGAAGTGCAGAGTACTGGTCTTGCCAGAACCCTTGAGCCCAACGATCCCGACGAAAGTATTCGCTCCTTGCGATAGAGGGCTTGAAACCTGCCCCCTAAAGATACGCAGCATCTTCGCATGAATCCGCTGGCATCGCGTATCACTACAGGATACCGTCGGCATGCTCGCGCCGATGAGACCAGCGATGTACGCACCTGCCTTGAGATGCTCTGAGTCGAACTCTTCGAGGATCTGAGCCAACTCAGCCGAGACGACTTCATGGACAGGAGCCTCATGACACCTCCAGGTCGCATCGTCGCCGTAAATCGCTACAAGCACTTGGTGCAACTCTTGTAGAATTGCCCCGTGTTGCAAAATCGATTGATCGGCGAGAAGTAGAGCCGTGAGCGTGAGCGCAGATTTCTTCCGCATCAACTCCGGATAAGTACCAGAGTAAACGCCCCGCAGAAAAGATCCGAGACCGGTTTCAGAGAACATGATCATCTCCAATCCATTTCTTGAACGAAGCCGTTCCATATTTTGACTGATACGAGAGTACAGCTTCGCGCTCCATGGAGCTCAGGCTGGGGAGAATATCCCTCAATCGAAAGATGGAGACGAGGTCCAACCCAGTGTCGCGCCAGATGCGTTCGACCGTGCTCAGCCCGTCCTCTCCAATATCTTCACGGTCAAAGATACGGACGACGATCTCCGGCCGATAGCCGAAACGGCGCACCATATCGAGAACCGTTTTAACGGTTTTGCCAGTCGTAACAGCGTTGTCGATGAGAATCGTTGTCATCTCATCGTCGTCGGCGGCAGGATCGAGGCCTTGCTCCAAGGCATGAGGAGTGACAACTGAAAATTTGGTGCATTTCCTCGATGCACGTCCGTATTCGTACAACGCTTCCGCCAAAGGAACTCCGCTTTTTGCGATTCCCATGCAATGGACATTCTTGATCCGAGCGACCTGATCCAGCGACCACGCTGCCCCAGCCAAAGACTGAAAGAGCTCCTTTTCCGAAGACTTCGGCAAACGCACCGTATATGGGGTAGCTCTGCCGTTTTTGAAGACGACTTCGCCGAACTGGTAGAGTCCGTAACGGAACAGGCTGGACACTTGTTGTGAGGCCATCTGACCTTCTCCTTGTTTGTGAACGAGCTTTTTGTTTGTATGTGGAATACCAGAAAACCGCTATAATGTCAATCTATGACGGC
>JANLIO010000027.1 GCA_024654265.1 bacterium
CATCCGATGAAGCTAGATTATTCTGTCATCCCCGTGAAAACGGGGATCCAGGATCAAAGAGTAATTCCTATTTAGATAAAGCGCACTATTATATCCTGGATCCCCGGGTTAAACCCGAGGATGACAAATGTGATCAATATTCCATATTCCCCTCAAAAGTCGAACAAGTTCAGCCAACCCGCAACATCTTTTTTGCGTCACTTTTGTGATGTGACAAAAAGTGACGAAAAGGGGCTCTAACTCTCAAAATCAAATCCATCTACATCTAAAAACAGACGCATTACGTCTGTTTTTAGATGGTAGGCCCACCTGGGTTCGAACCAGGGACCACCAAGGTATAAGCTTGGCGCTCTAACCAGCTGAGCTATGGGCCTTTGTGGCCAAAAGACTACCAGATTTTCAAAAATTGTTCAATTCTCTCAGTTCAGGCTAAACTCCCTCTATTATGAAACAAACATGGATAATCCCGGAGAATGAAGAGAAGGTACGTCTTGATATCTTTCTTCGAGATCAGGTGAACGATCTCACCCGTAGCGCTCTCGCAAAATTAATCAAATCAGGCCATGTCACCGTAAATGGGAAAGAAGCATCTGTTCATCGTTTTCTAAAAGTAGGAGATACAGTAAGAATCGAGGACAATAACTCTGCTATTGAGACAAAAAAACAAAAAAAAGAAAAATTTGAAAAGGAACTGGATCTTGCACTTCAGAATCTTCCTCCGCTAAAAATCGTAAAAGAAACAGACGAATGGATTGTGATTAATAAGCCAACTGGCCTTTTGGTTCATCCGGATGCAAAGGTAAAAATCGGCACACTCGCAGATATTCTTGTTGCGCATGATCCTAAAATCGCAAAAATCGGAGAAGACCCAAGCCGGCCAGGTATCATGCATCGACTTGATAAAGATGTGAGTGGGCTTATGGTTATTGCAAAAACACAGGACGCATTTGATAGTCTTAAAAAACAATTTGCAGAACACTCCATTCAAAAAACCTATCTCGCCCTTGCCTACGGTCATGTTGCGCATGAAGAGGGTGACATTAAATTCCGAATTGCGCGCTCAAAATCAAAAGCTCGAATGGCCGCTCTCCCAGAGTCTGAAACCGACGGGCAAGCTGCATGGACACACTACAAAATCGTAAAACGGTTTCGCACAGCGTCACTTCTTGAACTTGAAATTTACACAGGTCGAACTCACCAAATTCGCGCGCATCTTTTTGGGCTCGGTCATCCGATCGTTGGCGATACGCTCTATGCACAAAGTCACACGGCAAAAAGAATCGTAACACCTCGCATCTTGCTCCAAGCTATTCGACTTTCTTTTAAAGATCCGACAACGGAAAAATTAGAAACCTTCACACTCACGCCAGATCCGGCATTTGAAAATGTTATGGCAAAACTTTCTCCCGACATATGATCATCTCAATCACGGGAGGACCTGGGACAGGAAAAACATCTGTCGGAAAAATACTTGCCAAACGACTAGGCTTCCGTTTCTATTCAGTCGGCGCACTTCGTGGAAAACTCGCGATGGATCGAAATCTTACAATCGATGAACTCAATACATTTGGCGAGACAGATTCAAGCACGGATAATCCGGTCGACGAATACCAACGAGAACTCGGAATAAAAGAAGATGACTTCGTGATCGAGGGGCGACTTTCTTGGCACTTTATCCCCCACTCCTTCAAAGTATTTCTGACGTGCGACATTGAAGAAGCTTCGCTCAGAATTTATAACGCACAAAAATCAAATCCGGAAGATCGACAAGACGAATCCACGTACAATTCAGCGGAAGACGCAAAAAAAGCGATTCTCAACCGTGTCGCCTCCGATGTTATCCGGTACAAAAAATATTACGACATTGATTATCGAGATGCCTCCCACTATGACCTTGTGATCGAAACAGGGCCTATCCAGAGTGCAGAAGCGGTTGCGGACGTTGTTGAAAAGGCGGTTCGAGGCGTAAATCCTGATTTATCTATCTAGAAATGCGTATAATGGGCTTGACGAAAAACATGGTTTCTATTATTATGCGGCAAACGAAAAGTCTATGACTCAATCACAAATCATGCGCATTGCGCCACAAGATGTCCGACCCGGAATGGTCATTCGCGTTCACCAAAAAATTCGCGAAATATCACCAAAGGGACAGGAAAAAGAGCGAATCCAGATGTTTGAAGGAGCTGTACTCAAGGTCCACGGTGCAGGCATCCAACGAACAATGACGGTTCGAAAAGTTTCCGGTGGAATCGGTGTGGAAAAGATCTTCCCACTTGAACTTCCGACATTGGATAAAATAGAACTCGTGAAACAGATGAAAGCTCGACGCGCTGTTCTCAGCTTCCTCCGCGGATCCAAAAAGCGGTTAAAGGAAATTGATCCAACCGTTTCTGAATACAAAGAACCCGTTCAAGCCGAAGCACCAGTTGCCGAGGAAGAGCCTACCGATGTAGTCGAACAAGCTGAACCGGAAGCAACGACAGAGACTGTCGAAGAAGCACCAGCCAAACCAAGCCAAGAGGTATAAGAGGAATCAAAAGAGGCCGGGGAATAATCCCGCCTCTTTTTTTATACACAGGTGCCTGACCCTGTGGGGTCTGGCACTGTGGGGTCTGGCACCAGGGTGCCATACGGTGTGGATAAGATGGTGTAACAAAAAATCCCCGGTGCGGGGATTTTTTGTTTATGCAGGACTCTTTACAGTGAGTCATCAATGGATGAAGCGTTATTCTTTTCTGACTGAACGTTAAAGTCAGATACATTATTGACATCAGATCCAAATTTGTAGTTTGTATAGAATGCATCTGAAACGTCGTCGATGTTCTTGTTCCATGTCGATCCATACAACGCGATGGCAACAGCTTCGGTTTTAATCCAGCGAAGCGTTCCACCCTTTGAAACAGCGTAAACCTTATCGTCAGTTGTAAACTTCACCATCTTTACACCCGGTCGATATGTGACGTTTGAACCGAGTTGCATGTTTGCTAGTACACCCGGTGTGACAATCGCGACATTTGCGAAATCACTGTACCACGAGAAGTACACGCGCGAGTTCGGGAAAGCATGACGCTTACAATCTGCGCCGTAGTAGTACACAGCGCTATCGATCTGCGTGTTCAAGTCACCGTCATCCGGGAGTTTAACAAGTGATCCGACAGGGACAATTGGTGCTTGGCACTGCGCTTGAATCGGTGCCGTTAACGACAATACTGCTTGTCCGCTAAGCGTAACACCTCCAGCAATTGCGGTGAGTGTCGTACTTCCCTGAACCGTTGATTTCACCGTAAACGTTGCAACACCCATGTTATCCGTTACTGCAGATGCTGGTGAGATTGTAACGCCCACGAGAGAGGAATTTGTGGTGACCGTCTTTCCGCTCAGAGCCTGATTCGTTGCATTTTTTGCAATCACAGTCAGTATCGCTGTTTTTACTCCATCTGCCGTGATACTTGATGGCGAAACGCCGATTGACGACTGCGAAACGGAAACATTTGTATCTTCAGGCACAGCGACAGGCGTAAAAGTAAGCGATGCCTGCCCACCCAGAGCAACACCTCCAGCAACCGCTGTAAGCGTCGTGCTCCCCTGTACTGCTGACTTCACCGTAAACGTTGCAACACCAGTGCTATCCGTTACTACCGATGCTGGTGAGATTGTAACGCCCACGAGAGAGGAATTTGTGGTGACCGTCTTTCCGCTCAAACCCGTTCCGCTTGCGTTCTTCGCCGTTACGGTAAACGTCGCTGACGTCACTCCGTCGCTCGGCACACTCCCCGGCGCTACAGCAACCGTTGACTGTGTTGCGCTTACCGTCGTGTCCGGCGGATTCTGCCCAGGCACCGACATGGTGACTGTTTTTGTATTTAAGATTCCTGACGTAATTGGTAATTGCATCGTTGCATCGCTGTATCCTCCGGCCGTTACTTTCAGATAATAGGTTCCGGAATTGATTGCGAGCCATACTTCACCGTCTCCATCACTCGTTCCCTGCGCGTCATTCATGCCCCCACTCGAAAGATCATCCGCAAGTGTTGTGTACCCTGCGTCTGTATACATCTTTACGCTTGCACCTGTAAGAACTCCATTGTCCGGTCCTAACACAGTTAAGATTAAATCACGATGCATGCGACGACACGTTTTAATGCCAGCCGTGATCACGCCCGTACATCCACTAGAACCCGTCATATCAATTATAACTTGCGTCGATGCATCGGTAGATACATCTCCAAAGGCCGTATTATATCCACCTCCGCTCCCGTCCTCCGTAACATACCCTGGGTAGATAACCCGCAACTCTTTATTCACTAAAACTGGCGCAGGAATATAATGAACGTTCCCAACCGAATACTCAATTCCATTTGTCCCGTCATACCAAATTGTTGGGTCAATAAGCGCATTCCCAGCGTCATCTTTCAATGTAATTTTAATTCGAGGACTTAACGTGTACGCCCCCAAATCCTTCAAGATTGTATTTAAGTTTGTAGTTGGTACGGTCGAATAATCGAGATACCCGTCCAAAAGAAATTGGATCGTACATGATCCACCATCGGTTCGAAGTGCATAATAATGCGTTCCATCACCGACATTCCATTCACCATCATTGACCGTACATCCGGAAAGCCACGCCGGCATACTTGTTGTGATCGGAACGCCTCCATCTCGATTGATCGTGGCTTTGACATTGTATGCTCGTGCACTGATCTTCGTTGCCTTTGGCGCTGTAAAACCGTAATCCGTGTTCGTCTTTGCACGAACCCAATATGCTGTGACGCCATTCACCGTTCGTTTTTGAAAGGATGATGGTGTCGCGAGTTGCACTTCCGTCACGCCGTTTCCACTTGGAGTTTTAAAATCAGTGCTCGGGTTTGATGTGACCGTTGCTGAACTCCAGCATTGTGATTCAAGAAAACAAATACTTGCGCCCAACGAGTATTGCCATGTTAACGATCCAGTACCGCCTCCCCACTGCCCAAATTCAAGATACAACTTATCAACCGGTGACTGCATCCCAAAATAAACAACACCATTTGCACTTCCAGCGGAACCGAGTTGCACATCACTTACTGTCGCATTTGATGCCGCAGATGTTAGATCTGACCACGAATTCCCGTCATAATAGAAAACCGCGTCAAATGTCGCGTTTCCTCCAAGCGTCGCAGCCTGCGCCGGTGGCGCGATTGTGAGCATCGGTACAATCGTCGCAAGTACCGTTGCGATAGAAACACATTTTGTAATAAAGCGTCGTATCATAACAAAAAAAATGAATGGATAAAATTGCCAATATTTATTTTTAACGTTCTCTCACATCAATACTATCACTTCTTTTTCAATCCCGCGAGTCCAGAAAGATACGCACCTGTTTCACTTTTTTTATTTTTTATAATTGTCTCAGGTGTTCCTTCCGCGATCACAAGACCTCCTTTCATCCCACCCTCAGGCCCCATGTCAATCACCCAGTCAGCCGAAGCGATCACATCAAGATTATGCTCAATAACAAGCACAGTGTTTCCTTTATCAACGAGCGCCTGAAGAACAGACAATAATCTCGTTATATCTTCAAAGTGTAGACCGGTCGTGGGCTCATCCAAGATATACAGCGTCTTCCCTGTTGCACGTCGGGATAACTCGGTTGCTAATTTCACGCGTTGCGCTTCCCCGCCGGATAATGTCGTTGCTGGCTGTCCGAGTTTTACATACCCAAGACCAACTTCGTGCAACACAGATAATTTATCGTAAATCGGAGGTTGGTCAGAAAAGAATCGTCGCGCTTCTTCCACCGTCATATTCAACACATCGGCAATCGTTTTCCCCTTCCAGTGGATTTCAAGCGCCTCTTTGTTATACCGTTGTCCCTGACACTCCGGACATTCAACGTACACGTCTGGCAAAAATTGCATTTCAATTTTCGTATATCCATCCCCACTACACGCTTCACATCGACCACCGCCTTTTACGTTGAAGGAAAACTTCCCTGCATCATAATTTCGCATTTTTGCCTCAGGAATCTCAGCGAATAAATCGCGGATCACCGTAAAGACGCCCGTGTATGTTGCTGGATTTGAACGTGGTGTTCGACCAATCGGTGATTGATCAACAGAAACAACCTTATCCAAATTCTTCAACCCTTCAATTTTCTTGTGTTCCCCCGGAAGTTCTTTTGAATTATAAAAATGCGCAGAAAGAGCACGAGCGAGAATATCCAATACCAATGTCGATTTCCCGGATCCAGAAACACCCGATAAACACACGAACATTCCAAGCGGAATCTTTACATCAATATTCTTCAAGTTAAACGCCGTCGCTCCCCTGATCACAACGCTCTTCTTGTTTCCCGCGCGTCGTTTTTTCGGTATTGGAATCGACTTTTTGCCCGTAAGATACGGCGCCGTCGTAGAATCTTTATTCTTTTTAATTTCTGCAACCGTTCCTTTCGCTACAATCTCCCCACCATACTCACCGGCACCAGGACCGACATCAACAACATAATCCGCGGCTTCAATGACAGCTTTATCATGTTCGACGACAATGACCGTATTTCCAAGATCACGAAGACGCATCATTGTTTTAATCAAAAGATCATTATCTCGCGGGTGCAATCCGATCGATGGTTCATCCAAAATATACATGACCCCAGAAAGCTCAGAACCGAGTTGCGCGGCAAGCCTGACACGTTGTGCCTCTCCGCCAGAAAGTGACATCGCACTCCGATCAAGCATGAGATACCCCAAACCAACATCAATCAAATTTCGCAAACGTCGCATTACCTCGTGCATGACACGATCAATGACGAGCTTCTCATGTTTTTCTAAATCAGATGTCCGTATTTCTTTTTTAAATAAACTCCCCACATCCTCAATTGGAAGCGTAACGATTTCTGCAATATTTTTTCCACCAACCGTTACCCCAAGTGCCGCCGTGCTTAAACGTTGCCCCTGACAAACTGGGCACGTTAATACTCGCATGTAGGACTCAATCTCTTTCTGAACGTAATCTGAATCTGTTTTACGATATTTTTCCTCCAACATTGCCAGGACACCCGGAAAAGTCATCAGCTTCCCCGCAATCTCGAATTCTTCGTCTCCTGTTCCTTCGAATAATACGTCGATTGATTTCTTAGAAATCTTTTGCACTTCTTCGTGAATTGAAAAACCGTACTTTGCTCCGACTGTCTCCAATAATTTTAAATGTGACGTCTGATTCCCAGCGATCCGTGTCCATGGCTTAATTGCCCCCTGCGCAATCGTAAGACGACGATTTGGGATGACGAGATCCGGCTCGAGAACAAGTTTCGTGCCAAGCCCTGTACACGCAGAACACGCCCCGTGTGGCGAGTTGAATGAAAAAAGCCGTGGTTCCAGCTGAGGCAAGGAAAGATCGCACCGCGAGCAATATAACGACTCTGAGTACAACGCTTCATCCCCTGTATCATCATTCAATGCAATGACAAGTCCATTTCCAAGTTCAAGCGCTTTCGTCAACGTCTGCAAAAATGCATCCATAGTGATAGACGAGTTCTTTTCAAGTGCTGACGTAACGACCTCGATCGTATGTGCCAACTTCTTGTCCGTCTTCACTCGCAACATCTCATCAATATCAACGATCGTTCCATCAAATCGAACCTGTGTGAACCCCGCGTTTTCCGCCGCTTGCAAGACAACCTTGTGTTCACCCTTTTGCTCCCGCACCATTGGCGCTAACAAAAGAATGTCTGAGCGCTTTGTCATGGCGAGGATCTTTTCCGCAATCACTCGTCGCGACTGAGGTTCAACTGCTTCCCCACATGAGACACAATGTGGTCTTCCGGCGCGCGCATACAAAAGACGAAGGAAGTCATAAATCTCCGTAACGGTTCCAACCGTTGAACGCGGATTATGCGATGCGGTCTTTTGATCAATGGCAACCGTGGGCGACAACCCCGTGATCTCATCAACGTCCGGCTTGTCTTGGAGTTCCAAAAACTGCCGTGCGTATGAAGAAAGACTCTCCATGTACCGACGTTGCCCCTCCGCGTGAATCGTATCAAACGCCAAAGAGGATTTGCCGGACCCGGAGAGTCCCGTAATCACGATCAATTTATCTTTCGGAAGATCAATTGAAACGTTCTTCAAATTATGGGCGCGAGCACCCCGTATAGAAAGTAAATTCTTGGCGGACATAAACTGCCGCCGAGACTACCATGTATCT
>JANLIO010000058.1 GCA_024654265.1 bacterium
CGGGTTTAACCCGGGGACCCAGGATCAAATGGTGCGCTTTATCTAAATAGGAATTACTCTTTGATCCTGGATCCCCGTTTTCACGGGGATGACAGAATAGTCTAGCTTTATCGGATGTCGGACATCCGATTTTCTTAGAAGGGAATTTTGAAGGTTTGGATAAAACTGGGACACGGGTGTCCGTTTTATTATTTGTAGAAAATCGTAGGGCATCTCTTGAGGACGCCCTTCAAATGAATAAACCCTCCCGAAAGCTTTCGGAAAGAGCGGGGAGGTTTTTTTTTCGATACCCCTCTGTATCTCCCCTTCCAAGGGGAGAGGTAGGAGTGAGATGAGAAGTTTCTTTGATTCTGGGTCCCCGGGTTAAACCCGAGGATGACAAGAAAAAGAAATTCAACGTTCCACGTTCCATTCTACGCACTCAGCACTTTACGCTACGCGCTACGCGCTCAGCACCAACCAAAACCATCCCCCATACCGTTTTCTATTCTTTAAACCCACCGGCTTGGATTTCCCACAATTTTCTGTACACGCCGACTTTTTTAAGCAATTGGCCGTGAGTACCTGTATCAACGATTTTGCCTTTTTCCATCACGATAATTCGATCCATCTTCATGATCGTGGAAAGACGATGTGCAATAACGATCACCGTTTTATCCTTCATGAGTTCTCCTAACGCGTCTTGAATGTATGATTCTGATTCGGAATCAAGGGAAGATGTTGCTTCATCAAGCACCAAAATCGGAGCGTTCTTTAAAATCGCTCGAGCAATAGCAACACGCTGACGTTCCCCGCCTGACAACTTCACACCGCGCTCCCCGACTTTCGCGCCATAGCCTTCTGGTAATTCAGAAATAAATTCATGGCAATGCGCTTTTTTGGATGCTTCGAAGACTTCATCATCCGTCGCGTCTGATCGACCATACCGGATATTCTCCATAATCGTTCGATGAAAAAGAATTGAATCCTGCGGAACAAACGCAATTTGTCCTCGGAGTGAATCCTGTGCCACCTTAGTGATGTCCTGTCCATCAATTCGGATATGACCTTTCGATACATCAAAAAAGCGAAGCAGAAGTTTAACGATCGTCGACTTCCCAGTGCCGGACGGCCCGATAAGCGCGACTTTTTCCGTTGATGCAATCGTAAGAGAAAGCCCATCTAAGATACGACGCTCTTTTCCATAATCAAAATACACATTCTTAAATTCGATCTTTCCTCGAGTCACACGTAGTTCTTTTGCTCCACGCGCATCACGTATTTCTAATTTTGAATGCATGATTTCAACCATCTCCTTGGCGTCTGCAACACTTTCAAATGAATTTCGAATCACATGCGCAATACCCCCAATAACCCAAAAAAGCGAAAAAAGATACGATTGGATAAGAACAACATCGCCGACGGTGATGGCGCCCTTCGACCAAAATTGGAACGCGTAATACAAAACAATAAATTCAACGGCGATATTAATGACCATTTCAATAAGCCATCGTATGTTCTCCAAATTCCATGTACGTGTAATAAGTCGTTGAAGTTCTCCTGAAATTTTACGAAATCCACCCTCTTCTTGTGTGAGGTTAGTGAATAATTTCACGTTCATCGTATTACTAACGCTATCATTCAAAAATCCAGAAGTCTCAGATTCCTTCGTGGCTCTTTTTTCTTGGAATTGGACTGCCCATCGTGAATAGATAAGATTAAACACGATATATAAAAAGACCCACGTGATAACAACCAGAACAAAAATAGATGAACGTTGTGATAACACAATCAAGATCGCTGTAATAGAAACGATCGCCGGGAAAATATTCCACCGTGCTGACTCCGCGATGGTTCCAAAAGACCTTGAAAAACGCTGAGCTTTTTGCACCAAGGCACCAGAAAATGAGTTGGTAACGAATCGATACGATTGTTGAAGCAACACACGATGCGTAGAACGAAGAAGTTCAATTCTGATTTTCGGTTGGATAATGCCTGCAATAAAATTCGAAATTTGAATAAATGCTGTACCCAATATACGCAATAAAACAATGGACACTAATATCGCAACAAGAACATGAAATGATGATTCGTCGAATTGGGGCAACGTCGCAATCGCATCAATAAGGCGCTTGTAATACAACGGAACGATAACCTGTACAATTTCGTGCAAGAATATAAATGCAAAAATGGCAAAGATGCTCCATCTGTTTGGTCGCATGTAATGCCAAAAAACCGCCAACACGTCTTTGACGGTCACGTCCTTTTTTTTCCCCCTTTTTCGTTTCACCTCTTTATTATATCAGACTTCTCTCCCCATCCCCCTATCCATCGCTTTGTTTGCCAGCTCATCCGCTTTTGCATTCTGCGCACGTGGTACATGTTTAAATCGACAGGATGATAATTGTCGACAAATCCCACGCGCTTCGACAACGCGCAACATAATCCCCGGCTCTTTCACCTTCCAATTTCCATTCATCTGCTCCACCACAAGTTTGCTATCTGTCCGTAACTCGAATGATTTCGCACCAAGCGCGACCGCTCGTTCAAGCGCATGAATCACCGCACGATATTCTGCCTGATTATTCGTCGTCTCCCCGATATACTCAGCGTGCTCTTCAAGATGCTCTCCAGTATCCGCATCCATAATCACAATTCCAATCCCGGCCGGCCCCGGATTATTTCGCGCGCCACCATCCGTATATGCAATGAGGTTCATAAAAGGGAATTTGGAATTTGGAATTTGGAATATTTTTCGTCATCTCGAGCGTAGTCGAGAGATCCCTTTTCAAAGAGGATTTCTTTTAAAAGGGATCTCTCCATTCGTCGCAGAGCCTCCTCGGTCGAGATGACGGAAGGGGAAAGGATTCCTCCGCACGAGGCGAAGCCTCCTAACTCCGAGCTATGCTTTTTGAAAATCGACAATTCTGCAGGATAGATCTCGTCGACCGTTCCACATGTTCTCCGAGACATCATACACAACGTCAACGCAACTGCCGAGTTCAACCTCCCCATAGCGCTCACCTAATCGGAAGGCAATGAAAGATCGGGAACGTCCATCCGCGTCCGTGAGCACCATTCGAAGATGATCTTGTTGCTTGCCTACTCGATCTGCGGATACCACCCGCAAACCCCGCGAACAAAAAATTGGCCTTGGATTCCCCATCCCAAATGGTTCAAATGCAACGAGCGTATTCCACAAATCCCACGTAATATCTTTCAATTGTAGTTCAGCGTCAATCTGAAGAATCGGTCGTTCAGGCAAATCACCTCGGATTGTTTCTCCCATTTCTCGAAAACGTTTCACAAATACCTCAACATCCTCATCGCGATCTAATCCAAAACCGCACGCCTGCGCGTGTCCACCCGAGCGTGTCAATAAACCTTTGCCCGCTTTTTGTACAAGCTCCGTGATATTCACAGGGTCTGGAGCTCGCCCCGAACCAATCCATTTTTCTCCGTGTTTCCCAATCGCAATACACGGCCGTGCGTATCGATCCGCGACTCGACCCGCAACAAGGCCGACAAGAGCCGGCGACCACGTTGGATCATAGAGCGCGATCACCGATCCCACTTCTGTATCTGCGAGCTCCGCGTCCACGCCCACCATCATTCCGCGCGTTCGCGTTTGTCGAAGCCGATTCAGTGTTTCCAATTTCCCAGCTCGTTCTTTCGCATCCTCCGCCTCTGTTGCAAGAAGAAGTTCAAGTGCATGCGAAGCGTGTTCCATTCGCCCAGCCGCGTTTATTCGCGGTCCAATCGTAAAACCAACCGTCTCACTCGTAATAGAGCCCAGCGTAATTCGCGAGGCGTCAATGATTGATTCCAACCCCGGACGTCGCGTTTTATTCAACACAAGAAGACCATAATGCAATAACGTACGATTCTCTCCATCAAGTGGAACCATGTCTGTCACCGTCGCAATCGCGACAAGATCCAAAAGCCACTTTTCCCACCCATCTTTTATTTCAAACCCATTCTCCCGCGCGTGTGTCACAAGGGCAGATGCAAATTTCCACGCCACGCCAACCGCTGCAAGGTTTTTGTATGGATAGGTTTCATTTGGAATCGACGGATGAATCAAGATCCCATTTGGTAATTCGTCGCCAAAACGATGGTGATCCAACACAATCGTATCAATCCCCTCTTCCTTTGCGAGCGCAATCTCATCCACACATGCGATCCCACAATCGACGGTGATCAACAACGTTGTTCCACGCTGTTTTAAAATCGGAATCGTATCGATATGCAATCCATACCCCTCCTCATCCCGATGTGGAATATAAAAATCGATACACGGTTCTCGATTCTTATTCTTGACTTCTACGTCCGTATCAGATGACGCAGGATCATCCACCCCGCTCATCGCTCGAGCAATTTCTCGAAGTGTTGCAATGACAACGGTGGATCCTGTTACGCCATCCGCGTCATAATCTCCATGCACCGTAATTCGCTCTCCACTCTTGAGCGCGAGGAACGTACGCTCTACCGCGTTCTTCATTTGAGAAAATAAAAACGGATCATGTATATCCGCTTCCCAATTTGGTCGAAAAAATGCATCGACCTTCTCTTGTATATCAATCCCACGTTGTGCAAGCAGTGTCCCTGCAATCAGATGCTTCCCTGAAATCTCGAGAGGAGATTCCTGTGGTTGTTTTAAACGCCATTCCTTTTGCATGACACCAATCCTTGCATACGCGCAACGGGGAATCAAATGTGCAGATGATCTTTAAAAATACGCGAACGGCAGGATGAGAGATCCAACAAGAAACAGGACCATTGTCCAGCCGAAGATTCGAATAATTGTTTTCCACGTTTTCTTTTTCATACATCAATGGGATTACGAAGTTCTCAGTTCTTTTCTGTCATCCTGGATTTAGTCCAGGATCCAGAAGATAAGAGGACTATGCTTTATCAATATGGATTGACTCTTTAATTTCCTGGATCCCCGTCTTCACGAGGATGACAGTAATTAGCAAAGGGATCACGAATATTTTTACGATAACGGATCATTCGATATTCCGCATTCCAAAAAAAACTAATTTCTTCGCAACACTTTCATGAACGCATCAGAAGGGATTTCAACTCGACCTGTTCCCATGGCAAGCATCTTTGCTTTTCCCTTCTTTTGCTTTTGGAGTAATTTATTTTTTCGCGTAACATCACCCCCGTACAGCTTTGCTGTCACGTCCTTACGATACGCGGAGATTCGTTCAGAGGCAATAATCTTTGCACCAATCGCAGCCTGAATCTTCAATACAAATTGTTGACGAGGTAAAATATCTTTCAATGTTTCCACGATTTCTTTTCCACGCGTGTACGCTTCATCGCGATGAATCAATGTTGCAAATGCTGGAACCTGATCTTCGGCGACAATGATATCCATACGGATAATCGGAGCAGATCGATACCCAATCACAGAATAGTTAAGTGACGCATATCCGGAGGTCGCGCCTTTCAAACGATCATAAAAATCAACGATCACAGATGATAACGGCATATCGTACCGCAAAAGCACGCGCGTTGATTCCAAATATTCCGAATGTTTAAATTGTCCACGTCGCTCAGTCACAAGCTTCATTACATTCCCCTGCATATCAGCCGGACAAACAATATCCACACTCACCCAAGGTTCACGCGCTTCGAATAAACGCGCAGGATCCGGAAAATCTAATGGAGAATGAATAATCGTGTCCTTTCCATCACTTGTCGTCACCTCATATGCCACCGACGGAGTCGTGATCACCACATCAAGATTATATTCGCGACGAAGGCGCTCCTGAAAAATCTCCAAATGGAGCATTCCGAGAAAACCGCAACGAAACCCAAGCCCAAGCGCAGTTGAACGTTCCGGCTCTGCCGTAAGCGACGCGTCATTCAATTGAAGCTTCTCGATCGCATCCCGAAGATGCGCTTCATCATCACCTTCACGAGGGAAGACACCGGCAAAAACCATTGGACTCACCACAACATATCCGGGGAGTTGTTTTACTCCGGATTTTGGGTGTGTCAACGTATCACCAACACGCACAGAATTGATGTCCTTCCGTGCTGTCACAACGTACCCAATCTGACCGGTCGAAAGCGTGGGAGTCGGAAGTTGCGCCGGGGTTAACACACCAATTTCAACGGCTTCACCCACCTCACCTGTCGCGCAAAATGAGATGCTCTCCAATTTAGAAAGCGACCCATCAACAACACGAACATACGCAACAACACCACGATAGCTATCGTAAAACGAATCAAAAATGAGCGCGCGAAGTGGCGCATTTGAATTTCCTTTTGGTTCCGGAACATCCAAGATAACTCGACGCAATATTGCTTCAACGCCCTCCCCTGTTTTCCCTGATGCAACTAAAATATCATCACGCGAACATCCAAGAAGCTTTTGAAGCTCCTCAGCTCGCCGTGGCACATCAGATGCCGGCAGATCCACTTTATTCAAAACAGGAATGATGACGAGATCTTGTGCAATAGCAAGATGAAGATTCGCGAGCGTTTGCGCCTGAACACCCTGCGTCGCATCCACCAATAATATCGCGCCCTCGACCGCGGCGAGCGAACGAGAAACTTCATACTGAAAATCCACATGCCCCGGTGTATCAATCAAGTTCAAGGTATAGTCCACGCCGTCTAAAACATATTTCATTCGCGCCGGCTGGAGCTTAATCGTAATCCCTCGTTCCTGTTCCAAATCCATTGTGTCCAAATGCTGAGCTGTCATCTTCCGAACATCCACGGTTTTCGTCACTTCCAAAAACCGATCCGCGAGAGTTGATTTCCCGTGATCGATATGCGCAATAATGCAAAAATTACGAATTCGAGATTGCATAATCACCACAGATTGCCAGAAAATCGGCTATTTGACAATGCTCCCAGTGAGATCATCAAACTCTTGAATTAATCTGTAGCTGTTCCCTGGGCTTCTTCCGCACCTTGAACAACCGCCTTTCGAAGCAAACGAACTTTTATCGCATGTTTAAACTCATTTAACTCGTGGGATTGTAAAAGAATAGAAATAATCAAAAAAGCAATTCCACCAGCGAGGATAGTCCCCGTTGCTTGAAGCGCAACCTGCAAAAACGTTCGTAATGGGAAAACGGTT
>JANLIO010000077.1 GCA_024654265.1 bacterium
TGGAGCGGGCAGCGGGAATCGAACCCGCATCTCAACCTTGGAAGGGTCGCATAATAGCCATTATACGATGCCCGCGCGTCTTACAATTATCTGAACAAAAGGCGTTCATTTTTCAAACATCTCGCGGCGTGATGGTATCGTATTTTTAGAAAAATGACAACCCTCGACGAAATACAGAGAATAGGCTAGAATCTGCAGGCTGTTCATTGTAGTCATAAAAGAGGCAGTCCCACAGCCTTCTTCGGGGTAGACTGGCTCCCCGGCTAACAAGGTGTTTCGTGGATGTCTAAATGGTCATCGGGCCGTAGCGCAGTTGGTAGCGCGCCTGATTTGGGATCAGGAGGTCGCGGGTTCGAACCCCGCCGGCCCGACCATATTAAAAGCCCTCGCATACGCGGGGGCTTTTTGTTACCCAATCAAACCACATCCTAATTTAGAAACGGACTGGAATTCGAATTTCTTGCTCGTACTCTGGAAGACCGGATGGATTATCCCGATGAAAAATAATGACACCCGTTTTTGTTGTTGGCTCTTTAATAGTCACTTTCGTTTCAAATGGAACAAAATCTTCTGTCATCCATTCTCCTTTTGCCTGCACTGGCCCACGGTACAGTTCATTTCCATTCGCATCCAACACTGTGATTGGGAACGATGCCTCAAAAAACCAATAGCCTCTTGCCTCACCACGAATCAGGATGGAACTTGAAACAAGATCATTTTCTTTTGGAGAAGTAACACGAATAAGATCATCGAGGGGATTCGCGACTTGATCATCGTGCGTCGCAACGACCTTTGAATTAGAAAAGATCGGAAGAAACTCACGACACCACCCTCCTCCAAATAAAAAAGCGCCGATAAGGAGAAGGAACCCAATCGTGACAAGAACAATTTCTACGATACGTTTTTGTTTCATATGGGAAGAGTACTCTTATTTCATTGATAAAAAAATCCCCTTTCGGAGATTCCTTTTATGGTGCGCGTGCCTGGACTCGAACCAGGGACCTTCACATTATCAGTGTGACGCTCTAACCAACTGAGCTACACGCGCATGATATCGATTTTGTATGACCAACGAACTCCAAGATGTAACTCCTCGTACTCCAGACAACGCATGCGAGTATCCTCAAGTAAAAGGCTCGTTCACCTCAAGCGAAAGCTGGGCGACACGCACATGTTTGGTGGCGCAAGGATATACATTTTTATGATATTTTGCAAGCCCTAGAACTTCTCCCTATGCAGGCAGGCCTTTAGATCAACACCCTCCGCCTCGAGCATCTCGTGAATTGAATCCATGAATGGAACTGGTCCACACATATAATATTTCGCCATTTTCAGCTCAGAAAAATAACGTTGTACCATCTGAATATTAACGCGTTCGCACTCCCCTTTCCATCCATCCTCAGCCCCACGTGTCACACAGAAAACAGGATAAAAATTTGAATACTGCGTTGCAAGATCTCGAAGCTCATCTTCATACGCCATTTCCGCATGCGTCCGAGATGAATAGAACAAAAAGATTTCCTCTTTACTCTCACATAAAAGCAATTCTCGAATCATACTTCGAATTGGGACAACTCCGATTCCACCAGCAAAAAAAACAGATGGACCTTCATGCTCCTTCAATGTGAATGCCCCGTATGGACCACGAATCATGACTTCATCGTTCGCTTCAAGTTTCACTGCGCGCTGTGTAAATTCACCTTCTACCTTTATTCCAAGTTCAATCGTGTTCTTTGTTTCACATGGTGCATTTGCAATCGAATAGGCCGCCTGCGCCCACACGGATCCATCTTGGGTTAAAAGCTGGAGCATCACAAACTGTCCGGCCTCAAAATCAAAAAGGCGCTCACCATCCGCCGGCTCCAAAGCAAGCGTGAAGATCCCTTCCGCCTCTTTTTTATTTTGTGTTACGGCAAATGCTCGTGGTTCAAACATATCCTACGAATTACGAATTTAATACGAAATATACGAATATCTTACTTATCATCAGTGATGTTTACAATGCGACGAAAAAGTACACCATTTCGAGTAAAGTTAGCAAGAATCGCGAGTTTTCATCCAGTAGATTTTAAATAGCCAAGAACTTGATCAAAAATTATGTTTACGAAATCTATCTCCTTGTTTTAGCTCCAAGACAACAGTATCTTCTACTAAAAAATCCAAATAGAATTTTCCGCTTTTTGCCCCTTATATAAAACCTCTTCGTATATTTCGCGTTCATTCGTACTTTCGTAGCCATTCGTACTTTCGTAGTCTACAACGGAATCTCAGATCCATCATCTTCGTACAGCTTGATTGCAAATGTTGGGCAGGATCGCGCGCCTTCAATAATCATTTCACGCACGTCCATTACATCCGTCGCATCAGATTCTACGACAGTTCCAATATCACTCTTCTTTGCCGTCTTCGTATCCTCATTCAGAATAAATGCCTTTCCCTCCTCATCCAAACCAAACGTCTTCGCGGCAAGCGCAACACATGTGGCGGCTCCGATGCAAAGATCACGATCAACAATTATTTTCATAGCAATTAATTTACTTTGCTCTCTCATTCTGAGCAAGGGTCAACGAATAAAGATGATATACCGTACATTCAGATTCAACGCACGAATTCGCACAGCATCTCATCCTTAGATATTTTTAGCACATTCTTTTTATACTGCCTCCAAAATTTTGGATGATGTGCCGAATGGATACGTTGCCACCCTTTCCAAAAATAACCCGGTGGTGCTTGATGATGTGCAAGCTCGTGACAAATAACACGCAAAACCGCACCCATTTTTCTTGGTTTCATTGTTTGCGGTGTATAGAGATCAATCGTGACAACTTTCTCGCCAATCCGCGTATACCCCTGATTATATGATCGAAGACTTCCCTTTTTTCCACGAACTCGCCGACGAAGCGGGCGCAATTCAAATCCATGCATGTCTAAAACTCGACACGTTCGCTGAAAAAGATGCTCGACATACGCTTCATGACGAGGATCAACAATATCTGCCATTCTTCTATTTTAGACCAACAGAGAAACAAGCAACAGTGCAACAATGTTCAAAATCTTGATCATCGGATTAATTGCAGGGCCTGCCGTATCTTTATATGGATCGCCAACCGTATCTCCTGTGACAGCGGCTTGATGCGCAAATGATTTCTTGCCACCAAAATGTCCTTCTTCAATATATTTTTTTGCATTGTCCCAAGCACCACCTCCGGTTGTCATCGAGATAGCAACAAAGATTCCCGTCACAATCGAACCGACAAGCATCCCTCCAAGCGCAACCGGACCGAGTAAGAAGCCAACAACGATCGGCATCAACACAGGTAGCAGTGCTGGGATAATCATTTGCTTAATCGCAGCCTTGGTCACGATATCAACGGTTGCTGCGTAATCCGGTTTTGCCGTTCCTTCCATGATTCCTTTGATCTCTCTAAATTGACGACGCACTTCCTCCACAACAGCACCGGCTGTTTTGCCAACCGCTTCCATGGCGTATGCGCCGAAAAGATATGGAAGTAACCCACCGATGAAGAGCCCAACAATAACCCTTGGATCTTCGAGATTGAAAACAAGAGTTTTTCCAAGTTGAGCGAACTCCTGTGTATACGCGGAGAAAAGAACAAGCGCGGCCAAACCAGCGGAAGCGATGGCATATCCTTTTGTAACAGCTTTTGTCGTGTTCCCGACTGCGTCGAGTGGATCCGTAATCGCACGAACCTCAGATGATAAATTCGCCATTTCCGCGATTCCACCTGCGTTATCTGTAATCGGTCCGTATGCATCAATGGCAACGATAATTCCGGTCAACGACAACATGCTCATTGCCGCAATCGCAACGCCGTAGAGTCCTGCTGAAGAAAATGAAAGGAGAACGGCGCCAGCAATAACCAACACAGGAAGTGCCGTCGATTTCATGCTCACCGCCAATCCCGCGATCACGTTTGTTCCGTGTCCCGTTTCTGATGCTTTTGCGATGGATTGAACCGGCTTATATTTTGTTGATGTGTAGTAGTCCGTAATAATTACCATGAGTGCGGTCACGATCAAACCGACAAACGATGCGTAAATAATATGCGTGGCATCAATCTTTCCATTTGCTGGAAAAAATTTCGGAATCACGTACCAAAAAGCAACGGCTGACAAAACACCTGAAACAGCTAACCCTTTGTATAACGCTCCCATGATATTTTTCGCAGGCCCCAATTTGATAAAGAATGTACCGATGATTGACGCAAAAATTGAGATACCCCCCAAAACGAGCGGGAACATAATGATGGACGTGTTCCCCGGAAAAAGAAGTGAACCGAGCAACATCGCGGCAACGGCTGTCACGGCGTATGTCTCGAACAAGTCGGCGGCCATACCGGCGCAATCCCCAACGTTATCACCCACGTTATCGGCAATAACAGCCGGGTTGCGAGGATCGTCTTCGGGAATACCTGCTTCAACTTTTCCAACAAGGTCTGCACCAACATCTGCTGCTTTTGTAAAAATCCCTCCACCCAAACGGGCAAAGACGGAAATCAGCGAGCCTCCGAAGCCAAGTCCGACAAGCGCTTTTAGATCTCCAGTCAGGGCATAAAATCCTGCAACACCCAAAAGCCCGAGTCCAACAACAAAAAGCCCGGTCACGGTTCCACCTTTTACCGCAACTTCAAATGCCTCCTTCATCCCCTTCTTCGCTGCCTCAGCTGTTCGTACATTTGCGCGAACAGAAACATTCATCCCAATGTATCCGGCAAGAGCCGATAAAAGAGCTCCAACCGCAAATCCAAGCGCCATATTCTTTCCAAGGGTGAAAAGAAGAACGAAAAAAATAATAGCCCCAATCATTCCAATCGTTTTATATTGTCGATTCAAATAAGCTTTCGCACCTTCCTGAATCGCATTCGCAATCTCCACCATTTTTCCCTCACCAGCGGGCTGATTCAAAATCCAACGTACCAAATAGGCTCCCCATGCAAGAGCCAAAAACGCAGAAACGAACGCGAATTGCAATGTATTTGTCATAAATTAGGTTTCAAGATTATTTTTCTCATTATTCAGATAGTCGGCATATTGCACCATACAATCACGGAGCGCAACATCAATTGGTCGCATTTCTATCCCTATTTCCTTCAATCTCGTATTCTGAAGAATGCAGTTTGATCGACCTCGTGTCGCAAGCCCTTGCCCAACAAGTTCGTCATTCTCGATCCACTCACACGTATGAGCTGGATCAACAATTTCCGTATACAGCGCCATAAGATCACGATGCTTCATGGTTCCTTCGTTCACGACATGAAAAATGCCAGTCGCACGCTTTTCGATTATTTGCCGAATTGCATCCACAAGATCGTCCACGACTGTCACCGAGTTTTCCACATCAATCACCTTTGGATAATGCGAAAGTTTGGTGATCAAATTTCGCTGACCCGGCTTTGAATCAATCGGCATGCGCAAACGCGCGATTGCGACATTTGGAAAAAGAGACAATGCAAGATCAGTCGCGTATTTTGAACGCGAGTATGTTGCCGAAGGATTTGCAAAATCATCTTCACGCCACCCCACAGGATCTGGCGATGGACCATAAAAAATACAACCTGACGCAAGATGCGTAAGGTGAATACCTGCGTGCGCACATACTTCTGCAAGCACAAGTGCGCCAATGGTGTTTGATCGAAATGTTTCGTGCGGATGATCTTCGCACCAATCCACGTTTGGTCGTCCCGTTTTCCCCGCCGTATTTAATACAGCATCTGGTTTTACACGCTCAATTTCGGTAAGAACAGCATCGCGATCCACAATGTCAACGGATGACAGCACACTACCCAGGAGTCGTTCATGAAATTGATTACCAAGATATCCGGCTCCAAAAATAAGGACTTTTGCCATACGATTATGCCTCCTCTTCTTCTTTAATCTGTAACGCAATCTCTGCACGCTTTTCAGGCGCGTTCAATTCTTTCGAGTCTTCCCCGTGCATACTCACCCCGTGATTAATTGTTGCATTCACAACGTCATCCTCGGTTTTTCCACGCATTTTCGCGTTACAATCCCTCCCAAAATCACGACAATAGATCGCTTTCATATAAAACAAGCCTAGCATTAGGAGGCTTTTTTGAAAAGACTCCACATGGTCATCGCTTCACTCGCTCCGGGAATAATTTCTTAAAAACATCCAACGTATCATCTGAAACAAGCGCGGGAAGCGCTTCGAGATCTTCCGTTACTTTTGCATTTGGCGCATACGTGTACTCAATCGCATTTGCAGATGCAGTCATACCGTATGCGAAATCGACGACACCTTTTGAGCGCAATCGACCAAGCACACCTCGTGTCGCGCTCGGGTCGTTCGAACCGCCATCAAGAAGCGTTACGACAAATTCAATCTGCGGGCGTTCTCCGGGTCAAAAATGCTTTTTTTCGCGCCTGCAGAGATAACATCGATCGCGCGTCTAGGGTCACGGTTTCGTCGATCGCTACGTTACAAATTAGTGCTATAGGATCGCTTACCGGAGTATTCATATTAGAAATAGCACTTCTCTCAAAATCGAAATTTTAAACAATTCGACCGATCCACTTCGTTATTTCTTCCAGACTTTTGTTCACTTGATTCAAATACTCCGGATCAGTGTGAAGAGGTTGTTCCCAACGATCTTTCCAGATAGCATCAGATACGATTAAGGCGTAATGGAATGGAACTTTTTTTCGTTTTGCGAGTTCTTGAAGGTATTCAACCTCCATATCTACTGCATTTTTTTTGGAAATTTCTTTCCATGATGCGTGTTCCTGAAAAGGATTTAAAACGGATGTAGCTGCTTCATCAAATAGTACAGAGCCAAACGGTGCACGTCCTTCAATCGAAGAACAGGTGCCAAGAAAAAATACACACTGCGTTCCGGCTGCGAGAGCTTCTTCCATGGTAATTAATCCCATTGAAGCGCCTGGAAGGCAGAGAAGAAGGTCTGCACGCTTTTTACCAAATCGAAGCTTCCTAAATAGTTGAGATTTGTTCGTTTTCCATTCCGTCCCCGGCACTCCTTGAGCTAGTGACGTGGCGACCCATTGGATTGGGGTCAGGATCACCGTCTTGTTTAGCCTTATACGATCTTTTATCGTTTGAAGATAGGTTTGAGCAGTCAGGCGTTTTTTAGGATTCATATGCGTTCTATTGTGCTGTTGTTTTAAAAAAAAGAAAAGACGACACTCAGCGTATCGTCAAGAAAAATGACTCTAGTCCATGCAAGGATTGCCACCACCTTTTCTAATTCGTCGAAGGACGGGGCTGTTTCGCCAAAGATCGATGAGAGATTGCTGATGAACGTTTCCGATGACCCTTGGAGCGAACGAGCAAGCGACAATGTCGCCATTCGGTTTGAGAGTAATCGAATGGATCCCGCAGATACACTTTTCCTGGACGGAGGATAGTCCGATCTCCGAGGCAAGTGAGGGATCTTCGTCCAGCCCCAGGTCAACGTTAAGTTTGGATCCTGCGTTTGCGAGTCGGGTACGAGCGACTTCAATGGCTTGAAAAGTCTTACGCCACTGCATGCGAGTCATGTTGAGCGAGAGAAGATGAAGACTCGCATTTCCATACTGTTTGAATGTCTGAAACTGCACTTTGTTAACGCCCCATCGATCAGTAAGGTCAAGGAGACACGGGCCATGCGGTGCCGTTTGTTTTGTTAACGTCATAACAAGCTTGACTTTAACATTTCGGGTCACCATGTGCTGAATTGCCAAAATCAATCGACCCCACGCGCCTGGGAAATTGTTGAACCGATCATGACTCTCTTCGTTGGAGCCATGAATGGAGAAGGCAACCGTATCGATAGGAAGAGCCGCGAGTTGATCAGCGACCGTTTCGGTAAGGAGAGAACCATTTGTGGAGAGGGTGACTGAAATCCCTGCCTTAACAAGCCGTTGCGCGTTGGAGAGGAAATCTTTCCTGCCCAGCGGTTCCCCGCCTCCAAAGTGTACATGCATAACGTCTGCATCAATGAGTTGTGCAACGATGCGGCTAGCATCTTCTGAACTCAGATCCTTCTCCGCGACGTGCGCATCCGGTCTTGAGTAGCAGTGGAGACAAGCCATGTTACACCAGTGCCCATAATTCCAAAGCACGACAATAGGTCCTCTCATGATTCTCCTCCCGTGCGCGCTAGGACGCCAAAGGTTAGGAACAGGTGGATGGTTTCGATACAATCTTCCTCAATTTCTTCCCTGGTAACGGTGAACTGCGCTGTTAGATGATCGCAAATGTCGTCGAAGGAGGCATGGTCGCGACATCGATTCACGATTTCCACACCAACTGCGTTCGTCTCGTATCCCTTCTCGTCATGGTACAATAAAAATCGATCAGGAGACTCTTCTCGCATCCGGATTCTACCGGCTACTCGAAAAAAACCTATTGTGTACATTGGGTCAACTCCATAAAATCGAGGCGCCGCAATCCTAACGGATCACGGCGCCCCAGTTGCTGTCTAGAGGAAAAGGGTCTGCATGACCTGCTTCACGTACGGCTTGGTATAGGGCCGACGCATATCAACACGATCCTTCCTTTTTTTTCATAAAGCCGTTGGTCATTGGTTCACGACGTTTATCGAAATGCACTTTATGAAAATTAAAAAGAGCCTAGTAAGGCGTAGTTTAAGGCATAATTATTGTCAATAAATTATTAGACGAAATACTTAGCATCGTACTCATACGACATACACAGCTCCTCTTATTCGAAGACTGTATTCAAGCCCCTTTTTTTTCATATACCTTGAACAACGAACTCTATCATGTAATACTTTCTTTCATGAAAAAGTTCCTCCTCATCATCATCGCACTCATCGTCATATCAGCAGGCGTCATCGGCTGGATCTATTCTCAACCACTCAAAGAATACGTAAACAATGCAGTTGTGAAAGATGATCTTCCAGATACAAATACTTCAAATGATGAAATTCGTATCACGGACGGCGTAAAACACAGTATCTTTCTAGAGGATCTTGTGTCCGGAGGTCCACCGAAAGATGGGATCCCGTCCATCGATAATCCCAAATTTGAATCCGTAACAGACGCAGACTCATATTTAAATGATGAACTTCTTGGCGTTGGAATCATCGACGGTGATGAACAACGATTTTATCCATTCCAAATTCTGGTGTGGCACGAAATTGCAAACGACACGATCAACGGAACACCGGTCCTCGTCACCTTCTGCCCCCTCTGCGGAACAGCGGTCGTATTTGATCGTCGCTTGGATGGAGTCACGCACGAATTTGGTGTTTCCGGAAAACTCTACAACTCAAATCTCGTGATGTACGATCGCGAATCTGATTCGTACTGGTCGCAGGCATCAGGCAAAGCGATTGTCGGTGAACGAACTGGAAATGAATTGGAACTGTACCCGTTTTTTGAAAATGTGAAATGGGGAGATTGGAAAGCGCGATATCCAAATGGAAAAGTTCTTTCGCGAGAGACAGGATACATTCGAGATTACACTCGAACTCCATATTCCGATTATGAAAATTCACCAAGTGTCTGGTTTCCCGTCGCAAATGAAGATGACCGCCTTGCACCAAAAACATGGATTACCGGCATGACAATAGACAATGTCACAAAAGCATACCCAATGGAACGCATTACAAAAGAGCGCGTTGTGAATGACGTGCTTGGAGACACCCCGATCCTTGTTGTAAAAGATCCTCAAAACGGAATCAAAGCATTTAAACGAGAACGTCGAACATTTTCAATCGATGAGAGTAACCGCCTTATCGATAATGAAACACAGAGCGTATGGAATTACGATGGACTTGCTACAAACGGAACTCTCGCCGGAACAGAATTACCCCGCGTCCAAACAATTCCATCATTCTGGTTTAGCTGGGTTGCGTTTTACCCCGAAACGATCCTCTTTGAGTGAACGAGTCAGTCTTGGCCAAAATGTTTTTGAACGGTGAATATAGAGAACTGCCAAAAGTAAACCAGCAAATCCAAATAAAATATCCTCGGTTGTATCGCGTACAATCGTTTGTACTGCATCATGGAATAACTGCGTTCCAAAAACCTGATCAACCGACCATTGCGTCAACTCCCATGCAAACAATCCAACAAAAACAACAACGACGGCCGTCATAATAACACGACGTTTATCGATGCCTTTGTTTGGATGTAGACGCACAAAAAAAGGAGCGGATAACGTTGTGATGGCGAATATAAAAACAAAACCAATGGTGAAATGAAGAAAACGATCATACTGAATCCCAAGACCATGGAGAAAAATACTCCCAGGTGCGTTGAGTAAAAGAATAACCATGATGAGGCGATTCATTTTCCTGTACCACTCACGACTACAAATAGAACCGATCGAAGAGTAACGGATCACGGCATACAGCGCCAAGATGATAAGCGGATTCGTGATCGCGTATGAAACAAAGACAACCGCTCTTGAGTGAAAAAGAAAGGCAAAAACAACAGCAAGCCACGATACAAGAATGGAGGAAAAGAAAGGCATATATATTTAGTATAGAAGAGTACGCGTTGGGTGAGAAGCGTGGAGCGTGGAATCAATAAAGTCATCCGCCTTCCAAACCCCTCCTTAAAAAAACGGACACCCCGTGTCCCAGTTTCATCAAACCTTCAAAACTCCGAACCTATTAATCTAATGGACAGGGGTTTGGGGGTCGCCTGCCTGTTTGAGTGATCAAGCGATAGCGTTGAACGAGTTCAGCCGACCCCCAACATCTTTT
>JANLIO010000086.1 GCA_024654265.1 bacterium
TTCCGACCGAGGAGGTTTTGCGACGAGTGGAGGAATCCCTTTTCAGATGAATGTTTTATCTTAAGAGGGATCCCGAATGCTTTCGGGATGACAGGATAAGTAGTCGAGATGACGGAAGGAATGGATCTAATGGAGAAGTCTATTTGATTCTGGATCCCCGGGTTAAACCCGAGGATGACAGATAAATTCCACATCTCCTTTGATACTGGGTCCCCGGGTTAAACCCGAGGATGACAGATATATTCTAAATTCCCTTCTAAAAAGGGATCCCGAATGCTTTCGGGATAACGAATAAGGACAAATCAAAATAATAAGATCTTCCATTCCCTCCCATCTTAAAAACCGCAAATCTATCGAACTTCAGCTTTAAACTTTTCTTTGAGAATCAACGTTATCTTTTCCATCACCGCATCCACCTGATCACTCTCCAATGTTTTTTCAGCAGATGAAAACGTTAAATGAACGGCAACCGATTTCATTCCCGTTGGCAACCCTTTTCCTTCGTACGTATCAAACCATTCAACGTCTGTTAACAGCTCATCACTATTTTGAATTTCTCGTTCAATATCTGCATATTCAACATGCCGGTTCACCATGATTGCGAGATCGCGTAGCACAGGAGGAAATGTTGAAATTTGCGTGAAGGACGGAGCTTCTGTTACGTGCTTCAACAAAAACTCTATTGGCATATGAAGGCAGGCAACATCATCCAACTTAAATCGACGAGCAATATTTGGATGAACTTCACCAAGCGTGGCAAGCAACGTCTTTCCGGAGAATGCCTGAACACTTCGCCCTGGGTGCCAAAAACCCTCATTTGACGCGCGCTCCCAACGTACGTCGTGGATCTGCATTTCTTCCAACACATGCTCAACAACACCCTTTGCATGTCGCCACGGATTCTTCATCCCATAAAAAACGGCGCCGAGTTCCAACTGTTCATCCGGAAGTTCTGTCCAAAGCAACCCATTCTTTATTTTTTTCAAACCCTTTGGCGGAAGATACACGTTCGCAATTTCGAACAACCGAAGTTCTTCGGCACGCTCGCGATTTTCAGACGCCGTAACAAGAAGAGATGGAAGAAGCGTTGTCCGCATGAGTGCCATGTCAGAAGAGAGCTCATTTTGAACACGCAACATCAATGACGGATCAAAACCACAACGTCGCACGAGATCCTCGGAAACAAATGAATACGAATACGTTTCTGTAAGTCCTGCACCTTGCAGGGTTGTGCGAATTCGATCTTCCCACACAAGTTCTGCACTCATCGGTCTTGGCGCAATTCCGACTGGAACGACCGGTGGAATGTTCGCATAGCCGTATACACGTGCAATTTCTTCAATAAGATCACGTCCACTTTCAATATCCAAATCTCGCCACCACGGTACGGTCGCGATAATCGTATCGCCCTTTCCCTTCATTCCAAATCCAAGTCGGCGCAAAATATCCACCATTTCTGTTTTCGGAAACTCAATACCCATCAACGACTCCACTTCGGCATGCGTCACATGAAATTCACGAGCAACATATGGCGCTTTACGAATGTCCGTAACAACACTTGCAACGGTTCCCCCACATTCTGCCAAGATTAACTTAATCGCCTGAGCAAGCGCCGGTTCTGTCGCCTCGGTCGAAAGTCCTTTTTCAAAACGGTGTTGCGCATCACTTTGCAAACCAAGCTGGCGAGCTGTTCTTCGGATAGAAACAGGATCGAATGTTGCGGATTCAAGAATTATCGACATTGTCTCTGGACCAATGCCGGATGATTCACCGCCTTTGATTCCCGCAATTGCAACCGCACCGTTATCATCCGCGATGACAAGCATTGTTTCATCAAGCGTATATTCTTCACCGCCAAGCGCTTTGATCATTTCTCCGTTTTTCGCTGAACGAACCTGAATGCCACCGGCAATTTTTCCAGCATCAAATGCATGAAGTGGTTGCGCGAGCTGTAACAAAAGAAGATTTGTAATATCCACAACATTGTTGATGGAATTCAATCCGGCAGACATCAATCGTCGTTTCAACCACCAAGAAGACGGACCAACCGTCACGTCATCAATACGGACCGCCATATATCGCGGACACAAATCCGGCTCGTGCACAGTGACCTTCACTCTTGCTTTGATATCTTCCGTCCGTGGCAACTTCGCAGGCTTCCACACAAAAGGACGTTTTAAGATTGTCGCCGTTTCACGCGCCATCCCAACCGTGCCCATGGCATCCACACGATTCGTTGTCACCTCAATATAAAAAACGACATCATCCATTCCAAGTAATTTGCGAATCAGTGTTCCATCTTTCAAATCTTGTGCTTCAAATGCAATGCCGAGATCTAAAATTTCTCGTTCTTCATGCGGGAATGCGTCACCAAGTCCAATTTCATTTGCCGAGACGATCATCCCAAAACTTTTTACGCCACGGAGTTCTGTTTCTTTAATTGTGACTGGATCGCCTTCGCCGTGCCACAACACGCGCGCACCCGGCAACGCAACCGCAACCCATTGATTCTCTGAAAGATTCGAACCCCCGCATACAATTTTTACAACTTTTTTTGCACCGATCCGTACAGACGCAACTCGCAAACGATCCGCATTTGGGTGCGCCTCAACAGATTCCACATATCCAACCACAACAGAATCCAAATACGGCGCTTCTGGAAGAATACGCTCAACGCCGGGGCCGGAAAGCGAAACACGCTCAGCAAACTCTTCCGGTGTTTCACGGAACTCGGCAAATTGTTTCAACCAATCGTAGGAAAAAAGTCGGTTCATAATATTCGTGGCTGGTGTCTGGTATCTCGTTACTTAATTCTTTCTTAAAATTGTTTGAGGAATCGAATATCATTTCGATAGAGCGTGCGGATGTCATCCACCTTTAACCCCTCTTTCATCATGTACGTACGCTCAACTCCCCACCCAAAGGCAAGACCTGAATATTCTGTAGAATCTATCCCGCCAGCAGAAAGAACATTTGGATGCACCATGCCTGCGCCACCAAGCTCCAACCACCCACGCTTACACATACGACATTTTTCACCCTGCTCATTTTTTCCACTTCCTCCACACGCGTCACATGACACATCGATTTCAAAAGATGGTTCCGTGAAACGAAAATGAAATGGCCGAAGCCGTGTTTTTCGATCTGGTCCAAAAAAAGCTTTTACAAAATAATCCAAAATGCCTCGCAAGTGCGCAATCGAAACATCTTTATCCACGTACAGTCCTTCAAACTGATGAAACATCGGAACATGCGTAACATCACTCTGCCTTCGATAGCATTTTGCAATATCGATCATTCGAATCGGAAACTCCCCACGCTCCATTTCGCGCACCTGCGAATTTGACGTATGTGGCGTCAAAACCATTTTTCCTTTTTTGCCCGGAGGCGCATCCATAAAAAATGTTTCCCACTCATCGCGCGCAGGATGATCAGCCGGCATGTTCAAAGATTCAAACGCGTACC
This sequence comes from bacterium, assembly GCA_024654265.1. Classification (GTDB taxonomy): domain Bacteria; phylum Patescibacteriota; class Patescibacteriia; order 2-12-FULL-60-25; family 2-12-FULL-60-25; genus JANLIO01. The sequence goes on from JANLIO010000086.1 coordinate 3,466, forward strand.
AATCCCAATCCACTTCCGGATATCGAACGCGGGTAAAACCAATCGTATCAAAAATCGATGTAATCTCACGAATGGCGTGCGTTACAAGATGAAGATGCCCTTCCGGAGGCCGTATCCCCGGCTCCGTCACATCCGCCCACTCTTCATCTAACGACGATCCCTGACCCTCTAACATCGCCTTTCGTTCATTAAGCCGAGATTCAAGATCAAGCTTTGCGCTATTCACAATCTTCCCAATGCTCGGACGATCCTTTTCCGGCAAATCACGAACCGCACGAAGGATCATCGTTAATTTCCCTTTTCGACCAAAATACGTATTTTGTACCTCATCGAGCGCTGTCGGCGTCCGTGCTTCTTGAATCGCTTTTGCAATTTCACGTTGGAGAGTCTTGATCTTGTCTTTCATATTCACAAAAAGTCTATCCTAAATCCCTCTTTTCGTCACCTCAACCAAAAGTTAAGATCCGAAAACGCAGAGTGCAAAGATTTTTTATCCTGTTCACTCATTTGTCGTTTAACGTCATAGATTTAATCCATGACCCACAAAATCAAAAAGCATTCAATTCATCTCGTCTGGCACGCTTAATCTCGTCATTCCGAAAGCATTTGAGTCATGACAGAAAAAACTGAGTGTTGAGAACTCCTGTGGATAACTTCGTACGTAAATATGACGATCGTCACAATTGCGTACGTCATCTTTTTTACTCTCACACCTTGTTTCAAGGTGATGAGTACGGATAACACGTACGTATATATGACGATCGTCATATATATGTACGTGTTAAATCAAAGATCAATGCTTGTACGCATGGGATATTTCTCTATTTTGTCTAGTTTTTTTACGAGGGCTTTTCATTTTTTGAACTTCAAGAAGTTCTGATATTGAAACTATAATCTTGAAATATCCACCGCAGTCACAATTAAGATCAACGCAATCAAAATGAAAAACGCGACATTGTGAATAACAGCCTCCACCTTGCGCGACATTGGACGACCCCGCATTTTCTCAATCGCAAGGAAAAGGACACGCCCTCCATCCAATGCCGGGATCGGAAGAATATTTAATACCGCAAGATTCACAGATAAAATCGCCATAAACTCAAGGAGTGGAATAATTCCACGTCGCGCAACCTGCCCACTGATCACCGCAATACCAACTGGACCAGAAAGCTCAATGCCAGATGATTTTCTTGTCACAAAACTTTTCGCAACTTCTGCGAGTGTAACGGCAACCATCTTTGAATATCCCCACACCGAACGAGCCGATGCGCCAAGCGCTTCCATCGGTGGCAAAGAAACCATACCAACGTCAGCAAGCGCAACACCAATCCCCGTCATCTCGTAGGTAGGAAGATATTCTGCGCGAAGTTCTTTCTCCTCATTTTTCCCATCAAACGAAACCTGCATCGTAAATGTTTCAGATGCATTTGCTTTTATCAACGCTTGCGCATGTGACGTTGACGTTGGATGAACTCCACTGATCAAAAGGATTTCCGCTCCCGCCGGAATCTCGGCACGACCTGCAGGTGAATCAGAGACAACCTCTTCAATCAAAACCTGCTCTGAATCCACATGCGCATTTTCTGGAAGATCAAGAAGGAGCGAGCGCGACCCAACAGAAAAAACAATAAAGAAAAGAATGAACGCAAGAACCCAGTTCATGATCACACCCGCAGAAAGAATGATAAGACGCTTCCAGACGGATTGGACATGAAATGAGTCTGCGTCATCGTATCCATCAACAATCTCCCCTTTTAATCGAACAAAACCACCTAACGGTAATGCATTTACTGACCACACCGTTTTTTTAAATGGCCCACGCTCTTTTGCGTTCACCCGACGCCACCGGCCGTTTTCCTTCATGTATCCAAAAACACGAGGCGGAAAACCAAATCCAAATTCCTCAACATGAACACCAAAAAATCGCGAGGCGATAAAATGGCCTGCTTCATGGATGAGAACAAGAACGGAAAGAACGAGGAGGAAGATAATGACAGTCATGGGGTGGATATTTATAGCTGGTCGCTAGGTATCTTTTGATTTAGAAGACGGGCACGAAAAGTTGAGAATCGCTACGCAAGGCGGATTTTTTTTGATATCATTTTCACTTTTTCATTTGTTCGTTCTCTTGTTCGTGTTTCGAGATTCAAACGCAAAAGCGACTCCGTGTTTGACGCGCGAAGACTAAACCACCAGTCGTCATCCGGCTGTGATGCATTTCGAAATTCCAATCGGATCCCGTCAATTTCTATGATCTCTGTCGCGTGTGACGCGTATTCGGTTTTGAGTGTGTTGATAACATGATGCGGATCACGAACGCGGAAATTGATCTCACCTGAATGAGCGTATACCGCAAGATCCTGTGCAATGGCAGAGAGTGGTCGCCCTTCGTGAACCATTTCCTTTAATAGCAAAAGAAGACTGAGATCACTTGATTCAACGTTATTCAATTCTGAAAAATAATAGTGCATGGAAACTTCGCCACCAAAGAGAGCACTACTTTCGCGCATTTGCTGTTTGATGAATGAATGGCCCACTCGACACATTGTTGGTTTTCCTCCTGATGCAAGAATCGTTTCCGGAACAACCCACGATGAACGAACGTCATACAAAATTTCACCTCCCGAATGCACCCGAAGTAACGGTCGCGCGAGAATCGCTGTCGCGATGTCACCTGAAATTGGATTTCCGAGTTCATCCATAAAACCGACTCGATCCGCGTCTCCATCAAACCCCGCACCACATTCAAATGATCCTTCCGTCAGAACGCGTTCAAGATCTGCAAGCGTCTCTGGCTTTATTGGGTTTGCTTCGTGATTTGGGAATGTTCCATCTAATTCAAAAAAGAGCGGTTCCACACGAAGCCATGGTAATCGCTGAATCAATTCGGGAAGAACAACGCCGGCCATTCCATTTCCCGCATCAATCGCAACCCGCATCTTTGGCATGTCAGGAGGAAGTTTCGCCAACTTCAACACGTGAGAGACATACATTTTGAGCGCATCCTTATCATCAGACAACTCACCGCGATTCCCAGAACCTGTATCATCACCATGTTCAAAAAAAGCATTTTGTAGTTCTTCCATTCCGCTTCCCTGCCCGATCGGGCTCACGTCACCGCGCACAAACTTAAATCCATTAAACTCTGCCGGATTATGTGACGCCGTTACCATGATCCCAAGATCATACATTCCATTTGCCAACCCAACACTCACATTAAACATCGGCGTGGAGCACAATCCAATTCGCGTGACATTCACACCGTGCGCCAATAACGCATCGATCAACGCTTTTTCAAGATTGACAGATGTCCCTCGCATATCTCGACCGATACACACATGCGTTGGTGAAAATTGCGCAACACACGCGTTTCCTAATTTTCGCGCAAAATCCTCATCCAAAATATCCGGCGACAAACCGCGAATATCATACGCATGAAACACTGATTCGATTTCTGACATATTTTTGTATTCGTTTGTTGATTTGAGTCGATATGATAGATATTCCATCCCCAATTGACCCCATGCCCAATGATTGCTAGGATTTGATTGTAGATTTAATGCTCAACTATCGCAATCATATGAATATTGGATGGATTCTTCTTATCGTCGCTGGCGTCGTTGCCCTCTGGGCTATCATGACCTATAACGGCCTGATTTCCCTTAAAAATCGTGTTGAAGAAGCGTGGTCTGATATTGAAGTTCAGCTCAAACGCCGATACAACCTTATCCCCAACCTCGTAGAAACGGTAAAGGGATATGCAAAGCATGAGTCCGGTACATTTGAAAAAGTGACGCAAGCTCGGAACCAAGCCATGAATGCAAAGAGCGTTGGAGAACACGCCGAAGCAGACAACATGCTTTCACAAACATTGAAAAGTCTTTTTGCGGTTGCCGAAGCCTATCCGGAATTAAAAGCAAACCAAAACTTCCTCTCATTGCAAGGCGAACTCTCTGACACGGAAAATAAAGTTCAAGCATCACGTCGGTTCTACAACGGAAACGTACGAGATTTCAACACAAAAATTCAAGTCTTCCCAACAAACCTCGTTGCCGGAATGCTCGGTTTTGCAAAACGTGATTTCTTTGAAATCGAAAACGAAGCCGAACGTGCTGTCCCTGAGGTAAAATTTTAAAAGAGAAGATCCTCGGAGGAGGCTCTGCGACGGGTGGAGAGATCTCTTTGTATAAGAAGTTTTCTTTGAAAAGGGATCTCTCGACTGCGCTCGAGATGACGGGGAGGCACAAAGGGATCCCGAATGCTTTCGGGATGACGGGGAGGCACAAAGGAATCTCTCCATTGCAGTCGGGATGACGGGATATTCTAAATTATAAATTCCTCTTCGTACCAGATCCTATTCTTCGATTTCATCATCTATGTATTCTCAAATTGATAGCAACAAACGAAAAACATGGATCTTGATCGTGCTTTTTATTGGAGTCGTTGCAACGGCCGGATGGTTTTTTGGATACATCTATTCTGACACAGGATATCTCCCTCTTATAATCGCGTTGATTATTTCACTTGGCATGACGCTTGTTTCTTGGTTTGGTGGGGATACAATCGCACTTGCTCTTCATGGCGCTAAAGAATTAACAGACCGCGCACAATTCCCAACGCTTTGGAACACAGTAGAAAACCTTGCAATCACCGCCGGCATCCCAAAACCGCGCATCTACATCGTCTCTGATGATTCTTTGAATGCATTTGCAACCGGACGAAATCCAGAACACGCCTCTGTTGCTGTCACAACCGGTCTGCTTCAGCATCTTGAAAAAATTGAACTTGAAGGTGTTCTTGCTCACGAGCTTTCTCATATTAAGAATCTTGATATTCGCGTCATGACCGTTGTCATTGTTTTGGTAGGCGCGATCACAATTCTTGGAGATTTGTTTCTTCGCACTTCTTTGTTTGGTCGAGGTCGCCGAAGCAAGGATCAAGCAAACGGAGTCCTGATGCTTGTTGGCATTCTTTTTTTAATCCTCGCTCCAATCATCGGAGAATTAATCAAACTCGCCGTCTCACGCAAACGTGAATATCTTGCGGATGCGTCCGGTGCTCTTCTCACGCGTTATCCCGAAGGACTTGCGCGCGCACTTGAAAAAATAAAACACTCCGGCATTCCTCTCAAAAAAACAACAGGCGCGACAAACCATCTTTGGATCTCTGAACCAAGCGGATCTGGAATAACAAAAAAATTGAATGCGATGTTCTCGACTCATCCGCCTATTGATGATCGTATTGTCAAACTTCGAGAAATGGAACGAAACGTGTCATAATCACGAGACGCACAACTCTATCAATATGTTTAGCCCCGACCTTCTAAACCGTTTCACAACACATTTAAAGGAAGCTCTGCAAAAAGCGCTGAGCTTTGCGATTTCTTGCGGTCGAGATGAAATGCGCGCCGGCGATCTTATCGTTGGACTCTTACACGAAAAAGGCTCCATTGCATCAGAACTTCTTACAAAAATTGGATTTTCGGCTGAATCCGCTGAAGAGCATTTTCGCGGGGATCCAGAACCGCCACGTGATTTAATTACACCCGACCTTGCACCACCCGTAAAACGAATCTTGGAAAAATGTATTTTAACGGCGCACGTCAATGAACATAAGTACGTTGGAACCGAACATTTATTACTCGCGCTTCTTGAATGCACAGAAAAAGATGTTGTCGATTTCTTCAAAACAAAAGAAAACGCCATTCGTTTAATGAAGGATCAAGTTGGGCACGTTCTTCAATCAACATCACGATTTCCGGAACTTGGTAGTGCACCCATTGAAAACGAAATTGACGAAGCGACACCTCTTTCACCGCGACCGCAACCAACACGAACCACTCGCGTCTCTGCGCTCGAAGCGTTTTCGCGCGAACTGACAACAACCGATGTTTCCACGCTTTTGGATCCTGTGATTGGGCGAGAACCGGAATTAGATCGTGTGATTGAAATTTTATGTCGCCGAACGAAAAATAATCCCATCTTGATTGGAGATCCGGGGGTTGGAAAAACAGCGATCGTTGAAGGACTTGCCACACGGATCTCTTCCGGTGACGTTCCAGATACGTTGTACGGAAAACGAGTTCTCTCACTCGACCTTGCGCTCACGGTTGCGGGAACAATGTATCGCGGAGAATTTGAAGCGCGACTGAAATCGATTATTGACGAAGCTCGGCATGATCCAAACGTCATTCTTTTTATTGATGAAATCCACACGATCGTCGGTGCCGGTTCAACGAGCGGTTCTTTAGATGCCGCAAATATGCTCAAACCCGCGCTCGCTCGCGGAGAAATTCGTTGTATTGGAGCAACAACGTGGGGTGAATTTAAAAAACACATTGAACCGGACGCTGCGCTTGAACGTCGTTTTCAACCGGTTCCAGTCCATGAACCAACCCCTGAGGCTGCGTATGAAATGCTTTGCGGAATTGAAGGACGCTATGCAGAACATCACAACGTCAAATATGCGCCAGAAGCTCTTCGGGCTGCAATCGACCTTGGGAATCGCTTTGTCACGGATCGACTTTTCCCGGACAAAGCAATTGATCTTATCGACGAAGCGGCGGCGTTCGTCATCTCTCGTCGTCAGTCACGCGAAACAATGGAACGTCTGACATCGCTTGATCTTGCCATCTCTGTGTCCATCCGCAGTAAGGAAGAAGCGGTGCAACAAGGCCGGCTCGATGATGCGGAAGCGTTCGCGAACACGACCCAGAAACTAAAATCCGAACACGAAGAATTAACAAATACGCTGAAACGAGAACAGAACAAAAATATTCCTATTGTTACGGCAAATGATGTCGCACGTGTTGTCGCTCGCATGTCCGGTGTCCCTCTTGCGCTGATTCTTGCAACGGAACGAGAACGACTTTCTCAATTGAACGGCGAACTTCACGAACGCATCATGGGCCAAGACAATGCCATCACTGAACTTTGTGATGTTGTTCGCCGTGGGCGCATGGGACTTGGTGACACACATCGACCAAAAACGGCTGTCATGTTTGTCGGTCCATCTGGGACAGGCAAAACAGAAATGGCCCGCGCACTCGCAACCTCTCTTTTCCGTCGTGAAGATGCGCTGATCAAAATCGACATGTCTGAATTTTCCGAGGGTCACACTGTTTCCAAGCTCGTTGGCTCACCCGCCGGATACGTTGGATATCGCGAAGGAACCAAGCTTACAGATGCGGTTCGCAAACGCCCACACAGCGTTGTGTTGTTTGATGAATTTGAAAAAGCGCACGCTGACGTTCAGAATATTCTCTTACAAATTTTAGAAGACGGACAAATTACGGATAGCACCGGACGCACCATCTCGTTCCGCCAAAGCTACATTATTCTCACGTCAAACATTGGTTCAGACAAACTAAACAATAAAGGACTAGGATTTGGTGCTTCTGAACAAGGATTCTCTGCATCAATCAAGAGCGAACTTTCCCAGCACTTACGCCCAGAACTTCTAAATCGTCTGGATCGTATTCTTGTTTTTGAACCGCTTGCCCGCAAACATCTCAAACAAATATTACAACGTGAGCTTTTTGAGATCTTAGAACGCGTAGAGCGAACACAGCGTGTCGCATGCTTAGCCGGAGATGACATTTTAGAATGGCTTCTTGAACAACCGATGCCACAAGAAGAAGGTGCGCGCGCCATCCGCCGAATCATTGAACGCGAGATCGTCGCACTTGTCAGCAAAACACTCACCGAAAAACCTCGTAAACGTAAGATTACGTTTGATATTGAGAAAAAAATGTTGAAGGTACGATAAAAAAGAGGGGCGATCCCCTTTTTTTAAAAAATCCATTCCGCCTGCAAATCTGCTATTCTATCCTCACATGCCAGATAGAAGTGGTGAACTGAGTCAACAAAATATTCAAGCAACGCGACAACTGAACTCGCTTCGTTTTCGTGACAACAGAACACGCGCACGGGCAGAAAGCAACGGACTTCGCGAAACCGGAATTACGGAAGGGCAACGACCATCTCCACTTGATCTCCCGAAAGAATCATATACGTCGAACACGGATGAAGGCGTACCCTCACGCATCGCTGAGATCGAACGACAACGCGCCTCCCAGCAACGAATGAAAGATGTTGCGTCAGAATTTGTTGGTGGCCCTTCTACTCCTGACGCGGGAAGAGATGTTGAAGAAGCACAAAAAAAACAACGCAATTTTTCCAATAACCCGGAGTCGAGGGATCCTGCGAGAACAGACGAAGAAAGAGGCGCGCGTTTATACGCAGATCAAGGCGCAGAACGAAACAACCAAAAAATAAATGATCTTCGGCAACAACTCTCCGTATTGGCACAAAAACAGTCAACTCTAGAGACGAGTACTGGAAATAAAATGCTTTTCCACTTAATCGAAGGAGTACTCGGAGGAACGTCGTTTACGTTTATTACACCAATCATTCTTCTTGTTATCATGAACATGCAGATGATAAATAGTTTTGTGTTCGAAAATTATAAATTCTTACCAAAACCAAGTCTTTTGAAAATTGCGTTAACAATACTATTAGATATTCTTGCACTTGCCGTCATCCTCATTCTTGGGTTAGTCATATATTACCTTCTTGGGGCGATTGTTACTGTCTTAAAAAACGTTTTTAAAGCGTAAATCAATCTTCCCATGGTTATCCATATTCAAAAAAAATATGGTATTATGACACTATGTCGCTTCGTACAAAGAAGATTCTTTTCGCAATAGGATTTGTTATTGTTTCAATTGGAATCGGGCTTGGATTGTGGTATGTCTTTTTTAGACCACTTATTGCTCCTCCATCAGAAACCCCTCCAACATCCTTACCGGGAGAACTTCCGACCGCGAATGTTGGTTCTCCCACAATCCCAACCGAAGAAGCAAATCTCGGCACTCTCGGAACAAGCCCAACAGAAACCGGC
>JANLIO010000046.1 GCA_024654265.1 bacterium
CTTAAGAGGGATCCCGAATGCTTTCGGGATGACAGGATAAGTAGTCGAGATGACGGAAGGAATGGATCTAATGAAAAAGTCTATTTGATTCTGGATCCCCGGGTTAAACCCGAGGATGACAGATGTATTCCAAATTCCAAATTCTAAATTCCAAAATTTAAATTCCAATGCTATACTAGATCCATGCAAAGGAGGAAACGAAAACGGAAGGGATTCCGTCTATCGTGGTTTAAGACGAAAAAGAAAACAACGCGCTGGAAAGGCACGCCAAATTTTTGGGCTGTGCTTACCATATTCATTTTTCCAATTACATTACTCGTAACGGATTGGCTCGGCTTTGAGCATCTTTGGCCGTTCATTATTTCGCTCATCGCAAGTATCACTATTCTTGCAATTGAAATCATGGTTCGCGGTCGTATCTGGATTTTCGAAGATGAATACATCGAATATTTCCATCACACAGAGACGCCAAAACGAATCTTTTTGATTGCAGCGGGAAGTTTACTTATTTTAGAAACAGCACTCATCCTCGTTGTCACACTTGATCGTCGATTCGACGATGCACTCCTTGCCCTTGTCCACAAAAAAGAATGTGCTCTCGTTCAAAATGAAGAGGCACAGGCAATGTGTCGCTTCCTTCAAGGAGAAAACATTATAAAAGATGGAACGGTCGATCAAATTCCTGCGACAAAAAAAGATTCTTCCGGATTTGCACTCCGGCAATATGCTGGAGAACAGTGGTTTGAGAACGAACCGCTTGTCACATGTGCCGAACGAAAAATTGATGAAGAATTTATCGATTCAACATCAGAACAACAGGCAAATATCATGACATGTACTTCTTGGAAGTTGAACGACGACCAAAAACTTCAAGTGAAAGCAACACGAACAGCTTTTACAGGCGCGCTTCTTTCACGCGCGAATGACGGATTGTATCGCGTTCTTTCGTGGTCAGATGACCCAAACTCAAAGGAATGGGCCGTTGCTCTTGGAGGAATAAGTACACGAGCAAGACGACGAGCCGCATCAATCGGCGTTCTTGAAGAATTACGGACAATTCTTTACGCGGAATCATTAGGACGAGCTCAGGAGCAAATTGAAAAATAATCTTACGCAAAAAACCGATATATGAAAAAGGTCTCTGTTGCACTTCCCCTCATCGCGCTCCTTTTTTTGGGTGCAGGATGTACGTCTGGAAAAACAGCTGACTCAACTCAGCTTCGGCAACCTTCCGCACCGAGTGCGCCAACAAAAGCACCGGAAATACCCTCCGAAGCAAAAAATATACCACGTCCGTACTAGAACGTACTCGTCGTTGAACACGACGCAACGAACTCTTTATGAAACTGACATTTTACGGAGCAGCGAGAGAAGTCACGGGATCGTGCACACTTGTTGAAACAGCGAAAAGCAAGATACTCGTTGATTGCGGGATGTTCCAAGGAAGCCACGTTGCAAGCTCAAAAAATTTCAGTGACTTTGTTTTTGATCCAACCGCGCTCGATGCGGTTGTTTTGACACATGCGCACATGGATCATTGCGGACGTCTTCCAAAACTTATAAAAGATGGTTTTAAAAAAACAATTTACGCGACAGAGGCGACAAAGCTTATTGCAGGAATTGTTATGGAGGATGCCGTTCACATCATGGAAGAGGATTTTGAACGTTCCGGACGACCGCAACTCTACGATGCAAACGATGTACAACGAACGCTCATTAAATTCAAAGACACTCCGTATCACACTCCGCTCCGAATCAATGACGTCACCATTCGGTTTTTTGATGCCGGGCATATTTTTGGAAGTTCCTTTATTGAAATAAAAGCGGATAGTGGAAAAACCGTTATTTTTTCAGGTGACGTTGGAAACAAAGACGTTCCCATCATTCGCGAGACCGAAACAATTGAACACGCGGATGCAATCGTAACAGAGTCAACGTATGGGAATCGCATTCACGAAGGAAAGGTGGAACGCTTCAAACAACTTCAAGAGGCAATTCTTGATTGTGTCGAGAAAAAAGGCGTTTTACTCATTCCTGCATTTGCGATTGAACGAACACAGCATCTTCTTTACGAAATCAATCAGCTCGTTGAAACAAAAAAAATCCCATGTATCCCTGTGTACCTTGATAGTCCCATGGCAATCAAAGTAACCAAAGTCATGGAAAAACTTTCGGCCTATTATGATAAGGAGGCGCTCGAACACATTTCGCATGGCGACAATTTTCTCTCCTTCCCATGCCTTCATCTCACGCACACACGCGATGAATCAAAAACCATCAATACATCACCATCTCCAAAAATCATTATCGCGGGGTCGGGGATGATGAACGGCGGTCGCATACTTCACCATCTTATTCGCTACGTCGGTGATCGATCAACAACCATTCTCATTATTGGATATCAAGCGAGTGGCACGCTTGGGAGAAGACTGTATTCAGGAGAAAAAAATATCCGAATTTTTGGAAAACGTATTTCCGTACGTGCACGCGTAAAAGCCATCGGAGCATTTAGCGCTCACGCAGACCAAAAGAAATTACTAAGCTGGATCGGAAACATAAAACCGAGACCAAAGCTCGTCCTCTGTAATCACGGCGAAGAAGAGGCGTCCGTTGCACTTGGCACACGCATTACAGAAAAGTTCGGCATCTTATCGAAAGCACCAAAATTCGGAGAGTCCTTTGAGATCTAAACAACCGCAACAACGTTATGACATGGTTTTTTATTGCAATCTTCGGCCACACCCTAAACGGGATTGCATTTATCGTTGATAAAATTCTCTTGCAAAAGGCATTCAAACGAAGCGCGACGTACGCAGGGTTGGTTGGAATCCTCTCTCTTTTTTCCATCGTGGTTTTTCCATGGGTAGAAACGTGGCCGACTGGATTCATGTTGATGATCGCGATCCTTTCCGGCGCAACGTTTATCTTTGCGCTTCGATCATTTTTCGCCTCACTCAATCGAGCTGAGGCAAGTCGCGTTGTTCCAATTGTGGGATCTCTCATTCCAATTTTTACGCTTGTCGGATCAGCCCTCTTTCTCCACGAACGTCTTACAATTTGGCAGGGGATTGGATTTACGCTTCTTATTCTTGCGACAATCATCCTCTCTGGAACAGGGAAGGCCTCGCGACCACAATGGGATGCGATCCGTTTCGCAATCTTTTCATCCATCCTTTTTGCCGTAAGTTTCGTTGCTGGAAAAGCGGTCTATGATGCATCCGGTTTTCTTGGAGGCTTCCTTGTCACGCGACTTTCCGCATTTGCGACAGCCCTGTTCATGGTAACCGTGTTAGATCGATTTGCCGGTCGTGAGATTCTTTCCATTTTC
>JANLIO010000090.1 GCA_024654265.1 bacterium
GGATTCGGCCCCATGAGCGTAAGAGCGTCAACGCCTTGCTGACTATGTGTTCGCTCTCCCCGCTCAAGGATATCTCGAAGTAATCTTTGATATTGAGCGTCCGGCGTCCGCTCCGAAAGAGGTTTCATCATAGAGACTATGGTGACTTGGCGAATTGATGTCGTCAACCTAAACTACAGCCATGTCAATCAACCTCATTGTTGCTGTGTCGAGAAATAACGTTATTGGGAAGAATGGTGAATTACCATGGAATCTTCCTGAAGATTTAAAGCGCTTCAGGCAACGTACCACCGGGCACGTTGTTTTGATGGGTCGAAAGACATGGGAATCCATTCCGGAAAAATATCGTCCCCTCCCAAAACGGAAAAATATCGTTATCACGCGGGATTCGGCATACGCGCTTCCAAATGATGTTGAACGGTTTACATCTATTGATGACGCTCTCCAGGCGCACCAAAATGAAATTATTTTTATAATTGGAGGTGGCGAAATCTATCGCCAAACCATGGAGAAGTCCGACAAAATTTTTCTGACGCGTGTTCATACAGAAATACAGGGTGATATCTTCTTTCCCGAAATCGAGCCCGAACAATGGAAGGAGATTGAACGTGAAGACCACGAAGACTATTCCTTCATCACCTACGCTCGCAAATAATCCACAAAACTCCCCATGCCCTTTATTGTCATCGACGGTCCGGATGGTGCCGGTAAAGCCACTCAAACCAGACTTCTTTCTGATCGCCTAAAAAATGACGGACACGACGTTCTTGTGATGGATTTTCCCAGATACGGGCATCCTTCTGCTTATTTTGCGGAAAAATATCTTCGTGGCGAATATGGCACGCTAGATCAAGTGAACGCGTATCAAGCATCCCATTTTTTTGCTCTTGATCGATACGACGCATCACACGAAATTCGCGAGGCATTAGACCGTGGAACAATCGTCCTCTCCAACCGATATGTCTCCGCAAACAAAGGACACCAAATGGCAAAGATGAAAGATCCGGAAGAACGACAGCGTTTTCTTGATTGGATAAATCAACTTGAATACGAAACGCACGGAATCCCGATCCCCGACCTCACCATCCTTTTACACGTCCCCGCCCACATCGGGTATGATCTTGTCGCAAAAAAAGAAAAAAGAGATTATCTACATGGGAAAGCACGCGACATCCACGAAAGTGACCTTGCCTACCTTCAAAATACAGAGTCCGCCTATCTCACGCTCATCACCATGGACACGAAAGAAAATTGGGTGAAGATTGATTGCGCGCCACAAAAGACAATTCTCCAAATCACCGAAATTCACGAACAAATCTACAATCTCATTTCCTCAACAATCCAACCGACTGATATCTAGCTTCCCACTTCGAAAAATGCTATCCTACCGCCATATGTCAACAAAAATACCAACACACAAACCACTCCCTGGTGCATGGGAACTCGTCGTTGATTCGTGGAACTTTTTTACAAAAACATTTTCCACAACAATCAAAACGTCCATTCTCTTTCTCTACGCTGGAATTGTTATTTTTATTTTTGCGCTTCTTACACGAAGGAGTGCTGATCTCTTTTATATAAACGGTCTCATCTTACTTCTCTCAGGGCTGTTTACACTCTGGGTGAGTATCCGGTTAACGGTTCTTATCCTTCGACTTCTCAGCAACAAAAAAGCGCTTTCACAAAAAGAAGAATCTCAACTTGGATTTCAATTAATTGTTCCTTTTGTGTTCATCAACATTCTCGTTGGCCTCATTACCCTCGGCGGAACAATTCTCTTCATTTTACCGGGTATCTATTTTGCGATTTCACTAACAATGGCGAATGTCATTTTGATCGACAAAGGAATACGTGGAACACAAGCGCTCGCCGCTTCCCGAGACCTTATCAAAGGACGTTGGTGGCCAACATTTGGACGACTACTCGTGGGTGGATTTTTATTTGCAATCCTCTTTGTTGCCGTACTAAGCGTACTCACGTTCCTCATAACAACAATAACAGGCTCATCATTCAGCGTTGCCCCAAACACCTACGATCTTCTTCCATACGGTCTTGATCAATTCCTCCAAATGGCAACAATGGCTGTATTTCTACCTCTTGTTATGGGTTATCAAGTTAAAGTCTACCAAGCCCTGCAAAAAACACGGTAATCAAAAGCAAAAGATCTGAACCTTAGATCCTAGTTCCTGAGTAACGTAACTCTGGACACCCTACTCTTCTCCCATCCCGCCCATACGTGATACGTTATTCGAATATGAAACTCATCCCTATTATCGGATTAGAGGTACACGCCCAATTAAAGACGCAAACAAAGATGTTTTGCGGTTGTATCAACGTGGATGATAGCGCTCCTCCAAATACAGCAATCTGCCCGATTTGCACGGGACAGCCCGGAACTCTTCCGGCATTGAATGAACACGCAATAAAGATTGGGATAAAAACCGGACTTGCGCTCAACTGCCGTATTCCAAAACAATCTTCATTTGATCGAAAGAATTATTTTTATCCCGACCTTCCAAAGGGATACCAAGTTTCTCAATTTTTTTTCCCTATCGCAAAAGACGGATATCTTGAAGTGAACGTCCCCGGCGTTGAAGGTCCGCGTGCGCGTATTCGCGTCAGCATTGAACGCGCTCATCTTGAAGAGGACGCCGCGAAGAACTCTCATCGCGAGGGTGCGGTCGCCGTAGATTTCAATCGTGCCGGAACTCCCCTTCTTGAAATTGTCACAGAACCCGACCTCCGCTCGCCACAAGAAGCAAAAGCCTATCTTCAGGAACTGCGCGCGATCTTACGTTCAATCGACGCATCATCCGCTGACATGGAAAAAGGTCAGATGCGTTGCGATGCCAACATTTCGCTCTTAGAAGTCGATGACGAAAACCATCCGCTCCAAGAGGGATTAAATTCAAAAATCGAAGTAAAAAATCTCAACTCATTCCGTGCGGTTGAGCGTGCGCTTGAACATGAGATTATTCGACAAACAGATCTCTACCAAACAAATACGAAACCAAAGGCATCAACGCGTGGATGGGATGAGGACAAAGGAATCACGTTTGATCAACGGAGCAAGGAGACAAGTGCTGACTATCGGTATTTCCCTGAACCGGATCTTCCGCCTCAAGATCTAGAAATGCTTTCCGAAATCATGGCAACGCAAAAAACAGAACTTCCGGAAGAAAAACGAAATCGGCTTATGGAAGAGTATTGGTTTTCAAAAGATGTTGTCGATTTCTTGGTTTCACACGACGGGTGGTCCGATTATGCCGAACAAATTATGGGCGAGCTCGCCACGTGGATTGAAGCAACCGATACGTCCGGCAAAAGTGGAAGCGAATTGATCAACGAAGAAAAGAAGCGGTACGCAAAACTTGCTGGTGGCTGGCTCACATCAAAGCTCGTGGGAATCCTTTCAGAAAAAACGATCGACTTAAAAGACGCTCGCGTCACGCCGGAAAATTTTGCCGAGTTCCTTCGTCTTCTCGACGATGCAAAAGTGAACAGCGCGAACGGACAAAAACTGCTCACCCTCATGGTGGAAACCAGTGCCGATCCATCGCACCTCATGGAAGAGCACGATCTTGGTCAGAATATGGATGAAAGTCAGCTCCGCGCCGAGATTCAAAGAATCATTCAACAGAATCCGGATAAAGTTGCAGAATTTAAAGCTGGAAAAGAAATTATCCTCAAATGGTTTGTCGGTGCCGTCATGAAAGCAACCGAAGGAAAAGCGAATCCAGCAGATGCGCAGAAGATATTGTCTGAAGAATTAAGATAACCTTCACGTTCAACAATAAATACAGCCCCGAACAATATTGGGGCTGTTTTTATATTTCCTTTTTCTCTAAAGCGTTTGAATCATTCAACCATCCTTCGACCATTCCAAATGCCTCGTCTTCAGTATGAGCCCAATGAATTCGCGGATCTCGTTTGTACCATGTCTCTTGTCGTTTCGCGTAATGATGGACAGCTGTCTTACACGTTGCAATCGCTTTTTCTAGCGTCCTCTCCCCTTGGATATACGCCAATAATTCACGATACCCAATTGACGTCATTGCTGGCGCATCAAGAGGAATATTTTTTCTTTGAATTTCTCGAATTTCATCTATCCATCCGCGCTCAACCATTTCCTCAACTTCAGTATCAATACGCGAAAATAATTCTTCGCGTGACAACATCATCCCCACTTGAAACGCCTCAACAACCGGCTTTCCGACGCGACGACGTTCAGAAAATGTTTTACCCGTAAACGTCACGACTTCAAGTGCGCGAATCACACGTCGTGGGTTTTTAAGGTCAACAATTTCTGAAGCGACCGGATCCAATTTCTTGAGCAATGCTACCAATTCGGAAAGTGGTTTATTCTGAAATGCTTTTCGAAACTCCGAATTCGGTGACACATTTGGAAACGCATAATTATCAACCAGCGCTTTCACGTAAAGCCCTGTTCCCCCGACAATGAGAGGGAGATGATTCCGTTTCGTGATTCCTCGTACCGCTCGCAACGCCATGTCACGCCATTCCGGAGCCGTAAGAACATGTGTTGGATCCAAAAAATCAATCAGATAATGCGGAACGTCATCCACCATATAGGCTTTTCTTCCGTGAAAAACTTTCCTCTCTCCCTTCGGTGTTCCTGTCCCAATTGTAAAATCACGATAACACTGGCGCGCATCCGCATTCACGACTTCTCCGTTAAAATGTTTTGCCAACCGAATACTAAGAGACGTTTTTCCGGATGACGTTGGTCCAACAACACACACGATCCTTGGGAGTTTCCGAGGACGTAACGTTTTACTCTGTGGTCGTTTGCCAGTCATATGCATTTAAGGCAAAATTAGCATACACGAGACCATCTGTCATGCCACCGACACAAGATCAGATCAAACAATATCAACTTATCCTTCAAGCGTATCATGCACAGATTCGCTCAATTATTGCGACACACAAGGTCACGGTGCGACGCACAATAGAACAATCCAAAAATAGAAAACAACAAAAACAGTAATCTATGTCACCTGTCATGTGTGCATTCAAAATGACGGGCGAAGTCTAAAGTTCTAATTCTCACCTTGCTAAGGGGAGATACAGAGGGGTTTAGGAAAAACCTCCCCCCCGTAAGCTTTCGGGGGTTGAATAAGATTCCACATCCCACGTTCCGCCCATCCCCATCAACCCATTTCTTCTTCAATTTCTAACAGCCGATTATATTTTTCAACTCGTTCGGATCGTGAAAGCGATCCTGTTTTTATATGTTCAGCTCCACATGCAACAGCTAAATCAGCAATGGTGGTGTCATCCGTCTCACCAGAACGGTGCGAAATAATAACCGCAAAATTTGCATCTTGGGCCATTTGAATTGCGCTCACTGTTTCACTCAGTGATCCGATCTGATTGAGTTTGATCAAGATTGCATTTGCCGCTTTTTCATCAATCCCCTTTTTCAATCGTTCCACGTTTGTCACAAAAAAATCATCACCAACAATCAGCGACTTCTTTCCTAACACAGGAACGGATTTTTTCCACGCACTCCAATCATCTTCTGCGAACGGATCTTCAATCGACATAATTGGAAACCTCTTCTGCCAATCCACGTAACGATTGAGTAACTCATCCGCGGTCATTGTCTTTTTCTCTGCTTTTAACACGTATTGTTTTTTTGATTTCTGATAAAACTCACTCGCAGCCACGTCTGTTGCAAGAAAAACATCTTTGCCCGGTTTATATCCCGCCTTTTTGATTGCTTCCACTAAAAGGGTAAACGCAGATTCAACATTTTTGAGTCGTGGCGCAAAACCTCCTTCATCACCAACTGTAATTGGATATCCTTGTTGCGCGAGAAGTTTCTTTAATGTTTGAAAAACCTCACTCCCAATACGTACACGATCTTTCATTGAAGATTTTTTTGGCACGATCATGCATTCCTGCACATCAAGCGACCAATTCGCGTGTGCACCTCCGTTCAAAACATTCATCATCGGAATCGGCAACGACGCGGGCTTTGAGAACGAATATGTTTTTCGTAGCGACTTCCACAATGGCTGTTTTCGATGAATCGCAAGCGCTTGAGCCGTCGCAAGAGAGACCGAGAGGATCGCGTTCGCACCAAGCTTAGATTTATTTTGCGTTCCATCTAACGCGATCATCTCAGAATCAATTTTTTGTTGATTGCGCGCATCCATACCAACAATTCGACGCGAGATCAATCCATTCACATTTTTTATAGCGCGTAAAACCCCTTTTCCTCCGTACCTTTTTCCACCATCTCGAAGCTCAAGAGCTTCATGCGAACCTGTCGAAGCACCGGATGGAACCTTTGCTTCAGATGAAGCTCCAGATTTTAATGTCACACGACACGCAACCGTAGGATTTCCTCGTGAATCGAGAATCTCACGAGCGTGTATTTTTGAAATGGTTGTTCGATTAAGCATAAAGACGTTTAAATTATACCCGTTCATCAATTCGTTTTTGAAGAGAAGACAAACGGAAACCGATAAGGACGATCAACGCAGTAACAAGCAAGGCATAAATAAATTTAGCAACCAAACTACTTTGTTCTCCAAAAATCTTACGAAAAAGTGATTGAATTGCGTCATTCCACGCAAGACCTGCGGTAAGTGCAAAAGCCGCCGTCATCAGTTCTAGCGTACGTCTCGCGATCAAGAGTCGCGAGCTTTCTTTTTTTGCCTCTGCTTGTTTTTTTTCAAGTGCCATATATTTGTAAACGAAAATGAAAAGAAGACCTTGTTATGTATTTTTCTTTTTTTGCAATGCTTGTAACCCCGGCAGTTTTCCTCTTGATGCAATAAACTCGAGCATCGCGCCACCGCCTGTTGAGATATGATCGATCTCCTTTTCCAGCTGGAGCGTATGCAGAACAGGGATCGTGTCACCACCACCAACAACACCAAAAACGGCTTTTGTCTTACTCCTTCGAGCAATCGCATGGGCAATTAAATTTGTTCCATGCGAAAAAGGCTCAAACTCAACTGCGCCAACCGGTCCATTCCAAACAATCGTATTTGCCTTTTGTAACTCTTGTGACCATTTTTTCATCGTCTCAATCCCGATGTCTCCAATAACATCCCGAGATTCAATTTCATCGAGTATTTTATTTTTTGGATTTGTTTTATTTGAGATGGATGATGCAACCAATGCATCCATAGGAATAATAAT
Organism: bacterium; assembly: GCA_024654265.1. Classification (GTDB taxonomy): domain Bacteria; phylum Patescibacteriota; class Patescibacteriia; order 2-12-FULL-60-25; family 2-12-FULL-60-25; genus JANLIO01. Next base: position 7,177 of record JANLIO010000090.1, read on the forward strand.
ATTTTTCTTTTTCAGCATTTTTTTTGCAATGGAAACTGCTCGTTTTTCAACAATGGATTTTCCGATACCGTGCCCCATTGCTTGATAAAATGGATGCGCAAGCGCTCCACCAACGTACACACGATCCGCACAACGCAAGAGCGATTGGAGAACTCCAATTTTTGTCATCAACTTTGCGCCACCTACAACCGCATAAAACGGTTTTTTTGGTTTATGCAATATCCGTTCAAGCGCGTGTACTTCAGTAAGCAATGAAGGTCCAGCGAAAGATGGAAGGTATTTCGTTACCCCAACAACCGACGCGTGCGCTCGATGACATGAGGCAAACGCGTCATTTATAAACACATCTGCAAATGATGCGTATCGTTTCGCGAGGGTCGTAGAGTTCTTTTCCTCCCCACGTTGAAATCGAACATTTTCTAACACAAAAATATCCCCAGGTTTTGCATCTGCAATTCGTTTTTGTACAGATAAAGTACCCCGCTCGGATTCCAAATGAGAATCAATGTAATCCATTGGAATCCCCTCTCTTTTTTGAATAGCGTCGGCAATGCGCTTTGTCGAATAGTTTGGATCACGCCGTTTCGGACGACCAAGATGCGTCATCAAAATAACAATCGCGCCTTTTTTTGAAAGCGCGTCGATGAACGGCAGTGTTCTCTGAAATTTTAATGCTTCTGTATCAATTATTTTTTCGTGCGTCGGAACATTCCAATCAACGCGAATTAAAATTCGTGTTCCATGCAATGATTTTTTTATTGAAAACGGAATCAACGCCATGCCGACATAATAGCACGACTAGATTCCAAGCTCGATACACATGATTGGAGATGATGAACTAAAAATCTTTTTTAACTGCGTCGCAATAATCATATCCGGTTCTTCGCCAAAAACATTCTCAGCTCGCTGAGTAAATACAACATGTGGAAATGGTGAATTTTGTTTTTCTAAAACAATTGGCGCGCCTGATACCGCATCATCAATTCCAGTTAAACGCATTGCACGACCGTGTTTCATTATTGATATTTGCGCGTTTGTGAGATCCTGAAAATGCTGTTCTGTAAAAAAGCTTCGAATTTGGAATGGATCATCCAGATAATCCGTATCCCCCAAGACAAAGTATCGACCAAGATGAGCGCGAATATTTGTAAGAGGCTCAAGAACTGACATTGACTCGTGAGACCCGCGAACAAATCCCCCGCCGAAGAGAAGGATGTCCGCATTCTGTGCTGATGCCTCAATTGCGATTCGTTCAATATATTCAAGTGACGTTTTTGTATCAGCGAAAATATTTGAAATAAAAAGAATGCGCATCCAAACCTCAGGATGTTCAACCACTTTTTTTCGTAGAACGCGTACCTTCATTGTGTACGTAACAAAATAGCAAAATTCCTATTTTCCAATCAACACCGCCATTTCAGCCAAGCGATTCGAGTATCCCCATTCGTTGTCATACCACGCAAGAACTTTAACGAGATCTCCATCCACAACCTGCGTCATCGGAAGATCCACAATCGCTGACGCCGAGTTTCCAATGAAATCGCTTGAAACTAACTCTTCATCCGTCACTTCAAGGATACCTTTGTAGAGAATATTTTTCGCTGCTTTTCGAAATGCATTATTCACTTCTTCAATCGTCGTTTTCCTTTTTAGAAGAAACGTAAAATCAGAAAGTGATACAACGAGCATTGGAACACGGATCGAAACACCATCAAATTTCCCCTTCAACTCTGGGATCGCCTCTGTTGTTGCAATCGCGGCACCTGTTGTCGTCGGGACAATGTTCTGTGCGGCTGCGCGCGCCCGACGAAGATCCTTATTCGGTCCATCCACAAGATTCTGGCCCGCAGTATACGAATGAATCGTCGTTACCATCGCCTTCTTAATTCCAAACGTAGATTGCAACACAGCAGCAATTGGAGAAACGCAATTCGTTGTACAGCTCGCATTGTTAATGACGACCGCCCCATTTCGTGCTCCCTTTTCATTCACACCAATCACATGTGTCGGTACACCCTCTCCCTTTGCTGGAGCAGAAATAATCACTCGCTTCGCGCCAGCCTCAACGTGCTTTGACGCTTCCTCCCTCGTTCGGAAAAATCCGGTGCATTCAAGAACGACATCCACTTTTAACTTTTTCCACGGAAGTTGCGAAGGATCTTTTTCAGAAAAAACTGGGATCTTTTTTCCATTAATAATCAAATCTGTTTTTGTTGCTTTTACAGTCTTTAAAAATGGACCATACACCGTATCGTGTCGTAACAAATGCGCGAGCGTTTCAATATCAGTTAAATCATTGATGGCAACAATATCAAATCCCTTTTTCCCAAGTCCGGCCTTGAGTGTATTTCGACCAATCCGGCCAAAACCATTTATAGCAATACGTGGCATAAAATGAAAATAGAATAAAGAATTTAGAATTTGGAATATGGAATTTTTGATCTCATCGGCGATACGATCTGATAATAAATCCTACATTCCAACATGCTCTCTTTCCACAGAATAGCATGAAAGAAAAAACCGCCCCAAATTGAGCGGTTCTTATCTTTTTTGAACTCTCCTTACATTGAATACCGCGTAAATCGCGCAACCGTCACATTTTCGCCAGTCTTTGCGATAAACTGCTGGATCATCTGCTCGATGGACATGTCTTCATCCTTAAAAAAAGGTTGCTGTAAAAGACAAACGTCTTTGTACCACTTTTGAAGCTTGCCCTCGATGATTTTTTCTTTCATTTCGTCCGGCTTATTCTCATCTTTCATTTCCGCCTTAAAAATCTCGCGTTGCTTTTCAAACTCGTTGGTTGGAATCTGATCCGGCGAAAGATACAACGGATCAATCGCCGCAACCTGCATCGCAATATCATTCGCGAGTGTTTGGAATTCCTCGTTGCGTGCAACGAAATCCGTTTCACACTGGATCTCAACAAGAGATCCAAGTTTTTTCGTGTGATGGATGTACGAGACAACAACACCTTCCGATGTTTCTCGTCCTTCCCGTTTTGATGCTTTTATCGCTCCACGTTCTTTCAAGAGTGAAACGGCTTTTTCAATATCACCGTTTGCTTCTGTAAGCGCTTTTTTCGCATCCATGACACCAGCTCCGGTCATTTTTCGGAGATCCATGACTTGTTTTGCATCAGACATACTTTTTCGTTTTTATTATTCAATCGTCTTTGTTAGCGTTGATCCTAATCGCGCTCGTGCTGAATCCCATTCCGCTTTTCCATCCGCACATGCGTCCGCAAAAAGGTTGGTAAGTAATTCAATCGACTTCACAGCATCGTCATTTGCAGGAACCGGATAATCAACCAATGTTGGATTCACGTTTGTATCCGTTAATGCAACGATCTTCACGCCACGTCGTTGAGCCTCACAAAGCGCTGTTTTATCTTTTCGGATATCAAGGATGAAGATAACATCCGGAATGCGAGAGAGTTCTCGGATACCACCGACGCTCTCTTCTAATTTTTCAATCTCCTCGCTAATTTTCAACTGTTCAAATTTTGTATATTTAGTAAGTTCTCCTTGCTCCTGCTTTCGCAAAAGATCTTTAAACTTTTTGATGACCTGGTGAATGACTGCAAAGTTGGTCAATGTTCCTCCAAGCCAGCGTTTATTTACAAATGGCATTCCCGCTCGTGTTGCTGCTGTTGCGACAATATCAGATGCCTGCTTTTTCGTACCGACGAAAAGGACGATGCCTCCTCGCGATGCTGTTTGTTTTACAAATGCGAGGGCCGATACGAGAGCCTTCTGTGTCTCCTCCAAATGAATGATATGGATTCCTTGGCGATCTCCAAAAATATACGGCGCCATCTTTGGGTGCCATTTTGATGTTTTATGACCAAAGTGCACACCAGCTTCAAGCAATTCCTCCAATGTTGGTATTTTCTGCATACAATTCCTTTTATTTCTCCGTTTTCTCTGCACAGAGCCCAAATTATTGGGAGGATTCTGCTCAGAATAAAGTGAAAGGGAGAGATTTGATTAAGTGGCGTGAGGGTACCAAAACATGCGGATTTACGCAAGGGATCCGCTCGAGCAGGATGCCTAAGAACAAGAATATAAAAAAACCCCGCCCGAACGAATCCGAGAGGGGTTTTGTGACGAAAGAACGATTTTACGGGATTGTCCGCTGAATGCGCCAACGACCGTTCGGCCCTTGAACATACATCCACGGTTGCGGTGCCTGGTTAGCCATATCCTTGAAGGCGGGCAACATCTCCACGCCGTCGCGCCACACACGGACAACCCCCCAGCAAAAGGAGGGAGTTTGTGTTGACCAGCATCGCCATGAGTAGAAGGCTTCGCCGTAGAAGTCGATCAGCTCCAGCTGAAGGAACGTGTTTGCCGGTTGTTTTCCGAACGCGCAGACGAGCTGTTTGTCGGTTTTACCGGTTTTGCACGGCGTGTTATCTGCCTGCATGAGTGGCTTTTGCGCAGGCGCGGATTGGGCGCCGACAATGCCGGAGATGGCCATGGCGTAGTTGGGGTTACCGTCCTGCCAATCCCAGCAGATGGCAACGCCCTGCGTCGTGACTTTGAGCGGTCCGCAGAACGGGTTGCAGATGGACGCTTCGCAAGCCTTTTGCGGGCATACGTTCATGCAGGATCCGCAATGATCCGGGTCGTGCGCCGTGTCGACCTCACAACCGCTTGCCACTTTGCCGTCACAGTCTTGGAACGCGCCGTCACACGTCGCGATCTCGCACGCGCCCTCTTCGCACACGTACGCCGAAACGTTTGCCAAGCCTTTAGACGCGCACGATTCGCACGCCGACGGATCGCACCCGTACTCCGGATCATCGACTTTGACGCACGTATTTCCGCACGCCTTCTCGTCTGCGTTGCACATGACGGGCGTACCTCCGAACCCGCCAGAGGATGACGCCGTCGTTTCTCCACCGCTTCCGCCGAGCGTAGTCACCATCCCACCAAAACCACCGGTTGTCGCTGTTCCACCATCGCCCGTCGACGAAGTTGTGTGACCGCCGGTTGACGTCTGCGTTGCGCCACCAGATCCTGGAGCCACGATTTCAATGAACGAATCTCCGCATGCAATCAACGCGATACACGCGATGATCACAGCACACATTTGTCTATTACCCTTTTGCATCCGAACCTCCTCTTGTTTGAGTCTTTGCGGGCATATCCCCGCTGTAAAAGAAACAGCCCCTCACCGGTGAGTATACCAGGAGGGGCTGTGCATGAGCGTGAACTACTCGGCTTTCACCTTGAGGTTCGCGCCCGAGTTGACGAGCGGGACCTTGCTCGTGCCGTAGCACGCAAGGACGTCGACCTTGCAGCTCCCCTCGAGGCAGAGCGACGAGGTGTTGTAGATCATCTCGCCTTTCTGGGAGAAGAGCTCCCCCTTCCCGAGCCCGACGTGGAGTTCACAGTAGGTGCCCTTGAACACCTCCCCGTGATCCCACGCCGTCCGCTTGGCATCGGCACTCGGTTCGACCCACAGGCCTCCCCAAGCGCCGGCCGAGTCGTCGCACCAGCCGTCGATGCCGAGATGGCCCGTGGGCTTGACCTCGGCGGCGATCTTGACGACGAGGTGGTTGGCCTCGACGTCCGTGCAGTCGAAAACGAAACCAGAGGTCGAACCCCCGGTACCGCCGTCGGCCGTCGTGGTGGTCGTGGTGGTCTTGCCACCCGCACCACCGCTTCCGCCAACGCCACCATCGTTCGTGGTGGCCGTGACCGTGGTCGTGGAGTCCGACAGCGTCGGATCCACGAAGTCGGAGCAGCCCCATGCGGCCGCGCCGATCATCAAACTGATGAAAAGTCCAAAATGCCGCACTGGGCACCTCCTGTTACACCTCGACGAACATCGCCGAAGATACTCCAGACAACCATTTTTTTTGATTTTTGTCAACCCCCCTTCACCAATTTCCCTTATTTGCCACATTTTCCATACGGTTCCCTGACACCAAAGAGCCAAAAACCTTAATACCTGGCATTTTGGTGCCTAGCACTAAGATCTAGGTTAAGAATGACAAAAATATCAAAAATTAGGGCAAAATAATAAAATTACTCAGCAAGCCCAGCTTTGATTGTTTGAATCACCGGATCCAAATCACCATCCAAAATCTGCTGAATGTTGTGCCATGAGTGTGCGACCCGGTGATCCGTGATACGATCTTGCGGATAGTTGTATGTACGAATTTTCTCTGACCGTTCAGCTCTTCCGATCTGCGAACGACGTTCTGCATCAAGCTGGCTTCGCTTCTTTTCCTCTTCCAACTCCCAAACACGCGCACGCAAAATCTGCATGGCGCGTTCACGATTCTGCACTTGCGATCGTTCATCCTGACACGAAACCACAACACCACTTGGAATGTGTGTAAGACGAACCGCTGAATACGTCGTATTCACAGACTGTCCACCTTTTCCGCCAGCGCAAAACGTATCGATACGAAGATCTTTCGCATCAATGGAAATTTCTGTTTCTTCGATTTCCGGAAGCACGGCAACCGTTGCTGTTGATGTATGAACACGCCCCTGCTTTTCTGTTTCTGGTACGCGCTGAACACGATGCACGCCCTGCTCCCCTTTTAATGCGCCAAAAGCACCATCCCCCTCAATACGAAAAACGACTTCTTTATACCCACCCGCATCAACATGCGATTCTGAAATGAGTGATGTCTTCCAATTTTTTCGCTCCGTATATCGCACATACATTCGGAAAAGATTATGCGCAAAAATGGCAGCCTCATCTCCCCCAGCGCCGGCACGGATTTCAACAATAACATTTCCGGCGTCATGCGGATCTGGAGGAACAAGCGCGACACGAAATACGGTTTCCGTTTCTTCAAGCTCGCGCTCAACCGTTTCCTTCTCACCTTCAGCAAGCGACTGCATCTCAACATCATCAGATGAAAGCGCAGAATCCAATTCACCTTTTGCAATCTTCGCAAGCTCCCAACGATCGCCAAATTCCACAACTTTCTTTTGATGCGCATACGCACGTGAAACATCTCGCAACGTTGATTGATCTGCGAGTGTTGTTGGATGAGACATCTTATCCTCAAGACGTTTCAATTCTTCTTTCGCTTCGTGAAGAGATTCGGAAAGATTTTTTTTCATAGCATTGGTATATAGAATAGCAGAGGACCGAAAAAAGAACTGGCAAGCCAGTTCTTTTTTTTCTAGTTCCCTTCAACCATTGCCTTCTTCTCCGATTTCACTGCAGCGCGTTTCTCACGCTTAATTCGCTTCCCAGGAACATCAGCAAGACCTTCTTTTGCCGCTTTGCGCGCTTCAAACTTCTCAACGCGTCGTGAGGAGTCAATAAGCTTCTGTTTTCCTGTGTAGAACGGATGGCATTTTGCACACAGTTCCACGCGAATATCAGAAACCGTTGATCCGACGGTTAATTCGTTTCCGCAGGCGCATGTCATTTTTGCATCGACATGATATGTAGGGTGGATGTCCGTTTTCATAGTTGGCGAGATTCTAGCAATATCTTGTTCTTTTGGCAAGATATGGTAGCGTAAAACCCATGAAAACCTCAGATTTTGATTACAATCTCCCAATTGAACGTATCGCTCAGAAGCCAATGCGACCACGGGATCATTCGCGTCTCATGGTTTTGGACCGAAAATCTGGGAACATAGATCACAAGACTTTTTTTGAAATTGAGTCACTTTTAAATGCAGGAGATCTCCTCATCATAAACAATAGCAAGGTATTTCGAGCACGACTTAAGACAAATGATGAGCGAGAAGTATTTCTCCTTCGACCTGAGGGATCCTATTGGCATGCTCTTCTCAAACCCGGAAAAACGTTCCATATCGGAGATATCGTCCATTTTTCGGAAAAAAACGCCTCAGCCACACCCATCGCACACGCAAAAATTGTTTCAAAACACGCGGATGGCACAGCGTCCATTGATTTTGAAATGGATCCAAATCGTGTCATCGAACTTACCGAACATATCGGCGAGATTCCAACGCCCCCGTACGTCGAATCCATAACCGATAATTCTGACTACCAAACCGTATACGCAAAAGACACCGGATCTGTCGCCGCACCAACGGCCGGTTTTCACTTTACACCAGAGCTCATCGAAAAAATAAAAACAAAAGGGGTTCAATTTGCCGAAGTCACTCTTCATGTTGGGCTCGGCACATTCCGTCCCATGCGAAGCGAAACGATAGAAGAACATGAAATGCATGAGGAGTGGATTAATGTTCCGGACGAAACTCAAAATAAAATCAAAGAAACAAAAGCACACGGCGGACGCGTCATTGCCGTTGGGACAACAACCGTGCGCGCGCTTGAATCAAATACTCAAAATGGATTCACACGAATCTTCATCACACCCGGTTATACATTTAAAGTCATCGACGGACTGATCACAAATTTTCATCTTCCGAAATCAACACTCCTCGTTCTTGTCTCCGCATTTGCAGGACGTGACAACATCATGAACGCGTACACTCAAGCAATCGAAAATGAATACCGCTTTTACTCATTCGGAGATGCAATGTTTATCGGATAAATACAAACGAAACAAAATTATCCTGAATCCTACACCCTAAAAACGGACACCCCGTGTCCCAGTTTCATCCAAATATTCCAAATTCCACATTCTAAATTCCCTTCTGAGACTGAGAAAATCGGATGTCCGACATCCGCGAAGGTCGGATTTTGATTGAATTGCTCGCTTATACAAAAATCGGATGTCCGATATCCGATCAAACGTAAAGTCCTTTTTATTACGTCATCCCGAAAGCATTCGGGATCGCTTTTCATCCGTCATTCCGACCATCGTGGAGGAATCCCTTTTATAAACAACCTTCTTTGAAAAGGGATCTCTCGACTATGCTCGAGATGACGGAAGTGAGAAAAGGGATCTCTCCATTACAGTCGAGATGACAGAAAGAATCTCTCCCTAAAAAAACGGACACCCCGTGTCCCAGTTTCATCAAACCTTCAAAACTCCTAACCTATTAATCTAATGGACAGGGGTTTGGGGGTCGCCTGCCTGTTTGAGTG
>JANLIO010000009.1 GCA_024654265.1 bacterium
CTCCCTGTCCCTTGAGCATAAGGGCCATTGCGAGGATATGCTTCGTACCCATTCGAGGCTTCTTGTCATCGAGCAGGATTTCCCGCAAAGAGATGAGAACTCTCAAATCGATATTCCCGAGACCGCTGAAATGGAAACCTGCTTCCGTAAGGTTGTAGGTGATTTCCACGGCTTCGTTGGGCTCATCATCTTCTGATGGCGGTGGGTCGGTATCAGGGTGATCCTCCTCGGTTGAGGCGATTTGTGCTGGAGGTGTGAGCGTGCCACCTTGCGATGAACGCTCTTCCTCGATAGGCGGATTCACTCCAGAATCGGGTGGTTGGCATTCCTGCATGAGAGGGGCAACATCCTCCACCGATCCATGGGGAGCTGGAGTATTCAGCCGACCGACAGGTGGCGGTTTTTGATCATCATCGCCTTCGAACGAGTCGCCGTCTTGCGGGCTTGGAAGCGTTTCCATCGTCGGATCTTCCGGAGGCTCCGAGTCGGGTGCTGTCTCTTGCTCGACTTCAGGTTCCGGCACGTGGAGGCCGCTCTTCTTCTCGAAAGAGTTCATGATCTCGAAAATCACCGAATGTGGGATACACGTCGCGATGGTTTCGGTCGAGACCAGCTCGATCTCATCGATTGGGCCAAAAGCACGACTTGATCTCTCAGCGAGATACCTCTCGTCGCGCACGAGGCAGTGGAGATCCGTTTGGATGTACTTCTGCCAAACAATCGAGGGAATGATCGAAAGAACCTCAAGATGGGACATGAACTGCACCCCGTTATTTTGCCGGTGCGCTGAGAGGAGCTCGTCGATGAGCCAAGTGATCAGTTGGATCTCCTCCGTGGTTTGTTCATCTGCGTCCCACGGGTATCGTTCCATGAACATGTGCCAAAAACGGCGCGGGTCCATGTAGCAGACGTAGTCGTCGGGCAAGAAAGCGCCTTCGAACGTGGTTACCGTGATAGCTTTGACGTCGATACACAGATCGATCATGTCTGTCTGAAGCGGAATTTCCATGGCGCGCGCGGCAAGCCGTGGTAGATTGGTGTTGCCATGTACGTAGAATTCTCGACGATCCGGTCTGTCGCGAAGTGCGCTCATACGTTCGAAAACAGGAACATCTTGTCGAAGCCCTGTGGCTGGCCACCAGTCCGGTTCGATCCCGCGTATCTGCGAAATGAGCGCCGATACCAACCGATGAAGCGGGTGCTCTGCTAGGAATGAATCCTGCTTTTGCTGACGCTCTTCGTCTGTCTCACTTTGTTCGTGTGTCAAGGTCCATTGCGACATGCGAAACCTCCTTTTTTTGTTACGGTTCGCTGACTTCTTATAACAAAAAACCACCCAGACGTCAATGACGTGTGGGTGGCGATAGAGGAAGAGCTAAACGGTTTGTTTCAACCGTTTTTGTATTTCGCGAACTGTTAGCTCACGTCCGCCTTGCCCAGGCCTCACACGGACGACCTCTACTTGAGAAACCGAGACGCCGGGAAGAGTCGGGAGTTGGGGATGATCTTTTAACGCTTTTTTGATCACAGTCTCCGTGGTTTTGATGAGATCGGTGAGACCACGGCTTTTCAGGATTTCGAGGAGCGCTTCTTCGTCTAGGATACTGAGTGTGGCTGGACTCAGCCTGAACAGAACTTCACCGGATGGGAAGATGACGGTTTTCCGTTTTCCATCATCGGTTAACTCTTTTCGGTGTTTCTCGACAAATGCGATAACTGCTTTCGTGATCGCGAGCATCTCTTGGAATACGGTTTCAAGTTCATTCGCCGCTTCCATCTTGATGACATTGATTCGCTCTTCTAGCATGGCTGTCGTTGCCGTGGCTTGAGCGTCCAGAATTCCGATGCGTGCAATCATCTCGTCCACATTTTCGCGAGTTGTGATTTTTGGCGATTGTTTGCCTGAACTTTTTTTGATGGGATTTTTTATCGCTTTGTTCGCCACGATGTACCTCTCTTTGTGTATGAGTGAAAGAACAAAAAACAGAGCCGTGAGAATGCTCTGTTTTTTTGTTTTTGTCAAGCGTCATGTTGTTACGCTTTCCCCGCACTCTTGAATAGTTTCATCTTTTGCATCGCAACTTCGCGCATAAGAAGCATTGGTCCTTCAAGGAGCTTTCGTGGATCAATGATTGTTGGCATATCGTCGATTGCTTCGCGGATGCCTGCGGTGAACGCGATTCGGAGGTCGGTGTCAATATTGATTTTGGCAACGCCGTGTTGGATCACTTTTGAAATATCGGTATCAAGAACGCCACGCGCTTTCCCAAGTTTTGCGCCGTGTTGTTCTGCGATTTTTTTGATGTCTTCCCGCACGCCGGATGCGCCATGGAGGACGATCGGAACAGATACGCGTTTCGCAATTTCTTTGAGTCGCTCAATATCCAAATGCGTTTTTCCTTTGAACTTAAATGCGCCATGCGACGTTCCAATGGCAACGGCGAGAGAATCACATCCTGTATCTTTCACAAAGAGCTTCGCATCATCCGGATCTGTTAGTTTGGCGTCTCGCGCTTCAACGGAGACAAGATCCTCAATCCCGGCGAGTGCACCAATTTCCGCTTCCACAGACACACCACGGGGATGTGCTTTTGCAATCACTTTTTTTGTCAGCGTTACATTTTTCTTATAATCAAATGCAGACGCATCAATCATCACGGACGTGTATCCGGATTGGATGGCTTGAAAAATGATTTTGAGATCTTTTCCGTGATCTAAATGCATCACAACCGGAATCTTTCCTTTTGATGCCACGCGAATCATAGCGATTAGATAGTCCATGCCCGCATATTCGATGGCACCTTCTGATGTTTGGATGATGATTGGCGACTTCATCTTTTCCCCGGCGCTCATCACGGCTTTTAGGATTTCGAGATTGTTGATATTAAACGCGGGGATCGCATATTTTTTGCGTCGTGCTTTTGCGAGAAGATGTTTTGATGTGACAAGCATAGAAGTAGGGGAGAGAATTATAAATTGCGGAAGTTTTGATTTCTTCTGATTACATCGATATTGGTCGTGCTTTGATTTTTGTGAATTTTTTTAATGTTTGATTCATTTTCGTTGTTGAGAGAAGTCCGTCTTGTGGTCCGATCATTTGCACAACGCTCCAGCTATTTGCCGTTCCCCAGCGCAAAGCATCTTTCATGGATTTTCCTTTGAGGAGCGCAACTGTTACGGCAATCGCGAAACTATCCCCTGCGCCAGTTCGTTCTTTAGGCTTCCCATCAAAAATTGGCATTTCAAGAAATGATTCACCATCAAAACTGTACGCACCATTTTTTCCATCCGTGATAATAACTTTTTTTGCACCGTATTTATGAAACGCTTGGAGAAGATTTGTTACGGGGCGTTCACCGTCGTGGAGAAGCATGTGCGCTTCGTCCAGATTCAAAATAAAGAGATCAGATCGTTTTATCAATTGTTTTATGATCGAAGTAAGGCCACTCGCGATGTGCGTATTACCGGGTTGGAATGTAAAAAAGGCGTTTGGATGTCGATCCAATTCTTTTAAGACGGCTGTATCACACGGCGTATGTTTTTTCCCGACGGCTGAATAGTAGATGCATCGAGTCTTCGGAAGTTTTGGGATGGTGTATGTTCGCGGTTGAAAATAGACGAGCTGTGTTCGTTCGCCTTGGAAATTTAAAATTGTTGCTTCACTTGTTGGGACAGTTGGATCAGTTTGGATGAATCGGTGATCAACTTTGTCTGCAAGCAATGCTTTCCGGATTGTGTCGCCTGCAAGATCGGCGCCAACCCATGTGACGAGTGCGCTTTTTAATCCAAGACGTGATGCGCCAACAGATGCATTTGCGGAGTTTCCGGCAGCGGGTGTGACGTGAACATCTGTGACAGGGATTTTTTCCGCATACTCTAAACAGAGGAGACAACGAGCTTTATCAATGGAACAATTCACACTCGCGTGATCAATAACATAAAACACGTCACGAAGTGATTCACCGATCGCGATGATGTCGAGCTGTTTTGCGGACGCTTTCTTTTTTTTGACAGCCATAATTTATGAGGATTGTTCGCCTTGTTTTTCGATCCGCGCCATAGCTCCTTGGATTCCTCGGAGTTGTCTTTTTGCCTTTCGCCATTCGTCCATTTGAGATGGATCCTGCTCTTTCACTTCGAATGCTTTACGTAATTTTTCTGCAGCTTTTGTTTCTGCCGTTTGTAGTGTCTTTCTTATCTCATCCGTCATTCCGGTTCCGCGTTCAAGAGCCATTCGCGCCGCATCAATGCCAACCTTGTAATCAATCCGTTCATCCAAGGTTTTATGTAGGCGTATTATTTCTTCAGGTGAAGCTTTTTCCGGTATTTGGAGTCCTTCGTGCATGGTGTAGTCCACGGGCCTGCGACTGCGTCTGCGCAAATCGTTTGAAGCTACGTTATAATCAGCTAGAGCTTGTGAATACTCTGAGTCTAATGCTTCTTTGAGTGGTTGAAGTTCACGTGTTTCTTTTTCAACTTTGAGACCCGCTTCGTTTCTCCAGCGGACTCCACTTTTTTGCCAATCTTCTCGAAGAGCCTCTGTACTTCCACCATTTTCATTTTGGAGCAATCCGGCTGCTATACGTATCTCGTCCGCTTCTTCAGGCGACATGTATACTACGTTTCTCATATTCCGCGGAGTTTCATTTCTCGGTGTATCGCCTTGGTCGCCTTGTGATGCTTTTCTGAGTTGTTCGAAATTCATTCCCATATGTTTAGTGATTCTGTTTACGTTTTAAAACTTTTTTTACTGCGTTTTTGATATGCGAGACACCCATGCCAAAGCGTTCGATGAGTTCTTGCGGTTCGCCAGTTTCGCCGAATACGTCTGGAACACCGATAAACTCCATTGGGACCGGATATGTTTTTGCGAGATATTCTGCGACAGCACCGCCGAGCCCGCCGGTGATCTGATGTTCCTCAACGGTGACAACGGCTCCGCACATCTGTACAGCTTGGAGAACCGCTTTTTCATCCAATGGCTTTATGGTGTGCGAATTGACAACCATGACACTCATCTTTTCTTTCTTTAATTCATGTGCCGCTTTCAATGCAGAATGAACAAGCGAACCGCAGGCAATAATGACAACATCTCGACCGGAGTGGAGTGTTACAGCTTTTCCAATTTTGAAAGGCGTTTTCGCGGTTGTGAAGACGGGTGTTTTTTCACGGGCGAAACGGACATAGCAGGGTCCTTCGTATTTTGAGATTGCGATGGTTGCTTTTTGTGCTTCGTTTGCATCACATGGTGCAATGATCGTCATGTTTGGGATACATCGCATGATGGCAATATCTTCGATGGCTTGGTGTGTTGCGCCGTCAGGTCCCACGGAAACGCCGGCATGCGAGCCAATGATTTTTACATTTACATTGTTCAAGCAGAGATTTGTTCGGACTTGCTCCCACGCGCGACCCGGACAAAACATGGCGTAGGACGTGATGTAGGGGATCTTTCCCGCAAGGGCAAAACCAGACGCGCTCGAGGCGAGAAGTTGCTCTTGGACACCGACTTGGACAAAGCGATCGGGAAATTCCTTTTGAAATTCTCTGCTTCTCGTGGAGTCTGTGAGGTCGGCACACAGGAGAACGATGTTC
>JANLIO010000021.1 GCA_024654265.1 bacterium
GCATCTTCAAACGACTCCCCAACAGAAAGACCGCCAATGGCATACCCATCAAATCCAATATCGACGAGATCCTTCGCGTGCGCCTTCCGCATCTCAACATCCACGCCACCTTGTACAATTCCAAACAATTGCGCGCCCGCATTATTTGACGTCGCTCTCCCTTTTTCAAATGCGTCCTTGGATCGCTTTGCCCAACGCGTCGTCCGATCCACCGATGTTTTCATAAGATCGCGCGAAAGATCATGCGGTGCACATTCATCTAAAACCATAGCAATATCACTCCCAATTACTTGTTGAATCTCCATTGATTTCTCCGGAGTCAACATGTGGCGCGATCCATCGATGTGTGACGCAAATTCAGCTCCCTCTTCTGTGAGTTTCCGAATACGTGTCAAAGAAAAAACCTGATATCCACCGGAATCTGTGAGGATAATGCCCGGCCAAGACATGAAAGGATGCAACCCGCCGAATGTACGCAAAACATCCAATCCCGGGCGAAGATATAAATGGTAGGTATTTGAAAGAATAATCTTGCTCCCAAGATTTTCAACATCCAAAGAAGATAACGTCTTCACCGATCCCTTTGTCGCAATCGGCATAAAAAATGGCGTTTCAATCTCCCCATGAGCCGTCTTTAAAACACCAGCGCGAGCTGATGACATTTTCGATTCCGTACCAATATCAAATTGAGTCATAGAGTCTATTCTTTCTAAACGCTCGCGCCCACCGGCGCACTGAGCTCATCAAGAAAAAAAGTCCTACAAAATAATCACAACCAAATTCCTCTTTTCTCCTTCCATCTTGAGGTTTGTCACACTCTTTTTGGAGGCTCGCGCCTGCAGGCGCGCGGAGCTTATTTTCAGCAGAAAATCAGCGTACTCCAAAAAGAGTGTGACAAACCTCACCCCAACTCCTCTTTTTTCTCTTTCATAAACCCAAACCACTCCTCAAGAATAATCAAAAACATCTTAAACGGAGCTTCGATCAAAAAATCAAAGACAAACAGAAAAACGTTGATGCGATTCATATTTTGCGACAACCAATGGCCGGCGCGCAATACAGGGAGCGAAACAAAATCCATAAGAATCGACAATGTCCCCTGTCGCCCTTCAACAACCACGACCTCTCGCGCCGTTCGTCGAAGTCGAAATCCGAAGAAACTCACGACAGAGAGGAAGAAGAGGAAAATCGTGATTGAGATAAATGTAAAATCAAGAAGATTCAAAAGCACAACAACCAATCCGAACGACAACAGATACGTTGCAATATAAATAAGCGTAAAGACGATTCGCTGTGAGCTCCCCTTCTTTTTTGCAATACGAATTTCAGCTACAGGGATTGGATCCTCATCCATAATCTGACGTACACCCAAAACAAGACGTTCTGTGTTGTCTACCCCCGGCACACGAATTAACAACCCAACAAAAAACATCAACACAGGCGGAAAAAGAAGATTCACCGCAAGTGCGAGTTGATCCACGTGACCAATCAATGCATTTTCAAGCGGAACTTCCAAAACGAGGGCAAAAACCATTTTCGTTAAAAACAAATAGATAATTGCACGCACCGTTCCTCTTCGTAATTTTCCTCGCGCCGCTTTATACGATGCGTCCGCCTTATCTGAAATACGACGATCCAATTCTTCAGGCGTTGCGAACAATCTGGCGGAATCACCTTCATAATCCTTCAAAACATCATCCAACATGCTAAGCGACACCGCCCATGGTCGAACAACTCTCAAAAAACGCTGATGAAGCGGATGTGTCAATGTACGCTCAATCCGCATTTGAAGTGCGATCAACCGTTCGGCAATCGGTCGCGGATTATGAATCCATTCTTCAGACCGCATCCACTCCGGAAGATACACACGAAGTAATTTAAACGAAAGAATCTGCGCATCTGATTTCCACAACGATCGTTCACACGCAATATAAAGCTGAATCCGTTGTTCGTCCTCCGGAACATCCATCCCGTGAACGTGAATCCGCCCAATAAGCTTTTCAAATAAAAACGCGGTAACGGCTTTCTGCTTTGTATGGTCAACAAGAAGTTCTTCGATTTCTACCGCAACAACCCCACGTATCCACGCGAGGTGTTTTAACTGATCGTTGTTCACTCTGGCAACGGCATGGTATTTGCGAATACAATCCGCAACATTCGTCAAAACCGATTCCGGGATTTCACCATCCGGAATGTATCGTGCGCTTACTAATTCACGAACTAATTTTTCCGCAAGCGCGTCAGGATTTGATTCAAGCAGTAACAATCGCTTCAGCATCCGTTCAATTCCACCCTTTCGTAATAGATGATCATCGCGATATTCAACCGCGTTCCGAATGCGCTCATACAAAAAACCCACACGACGAATCGCGGCGTGAACCGTAACCTTCGAATCCGAATCTGATGTTTTTTTACCACGCGCATCAAATGCAGACGTTACATCGCGGATAGATTTTTCGGAAAATGTCATAATTAAAATGGTGATGCTGAATACGAAACATACACCGCAGCGATGATATACAGAACAAAGAAAGATCCGAAAATCCAAAAAATCGAGCGCTCGTCATCATATGCGCCCGGTAAATACGTATAGAGTCCGTATGCGATGCCGTATATAAATACGGCAACGATGATCGGCATGTATTTCATATTATGCGTTTGTTGCACGTGGTTTCTTTCGTCCTTTCGGACGAATATCCATCATCTCGATCTCATGAACAAACCGCTCAAAATCTTTTTGATATCGTCGCTCAACTCGGCCTCGCAGTTCCTGTTCATTCATTGCGTCAAAGCCAGTTCCAAGCGCTGTCCGTTCCTCCTGAAGCGCGCGATACCACGCCCATTCATCAGACACGGAAAACCATGCATACTCCCACAACTCATCATCCATTTCGTGCAAAAGTTGATGTCCTTCCCCCTGCGTTAACCGAAGAAGCGCTTCCACGCGGACAAGGAGCGCACGTTCACCAACATCTTCAAGACCCTTTTCGTTTCGCAATTCATCTTCAACAAAGGCGCGCGAAACAAGAGCTCGATACAATTCAAGCATTTCATCGCGAGAAAGCGAAATAGCGTATTGTTCAGAGTTCATAGCGTGCGCCCGCACGTTAGTCGATTTTGCCCTTTTCGTCAATGCCTACAAGGTTCCGGGTCCATTCGGATTATACCCATTATCAAGCTCTGTTTTGTCATCAAATCCATCTCCATCGGTATCAGCTTTCAATGGATCCGTTCCCTTTATTTTCTCTTCTCCATCGGTCAAGCCATCGTTATCCGTATCCGCTTTTAATGGATTTGTTCCTTGAGCTTTTTCCGCATCGTCAGAAACACCATCTTTATCAGAATCAATGACAGCACATCCTTCAATTGCCGGTCGCGGTGCACTTTCAACGTATCCTTGAATTCGCATTGAATCGCTTGGATATGTCACGGTGCGCTCAACAGCAACCGCGTTGTAATCCGCGATGTCATTGATATCTTCGCCAAACTTATAATTTGTAAAAAATGCATCTGAAATGTCGTCTATCTTCTTGTTCCAGCTTTCACCATACAACGTATTCGCAAATTCAGAATCCGTAACCCATCGTAAAATTCCACCCTTATCAACAACGTATACCTTGTCATTTGTTGTAAATTTCACCATCCGCTTCCCGGGAATATATGTAACGTTGCTTCCAAGCTGAACTGACGCAAGTTCCGTCGGCGAGAGTTCTCGCACCGTAGAAAAATCACAGAACCACGAACGAAAGACTTTCTCATTTGGAAACGCATGTCGCTTGCCGTCTGCTCCGATGTAATACACAGCACTATCAGCCTGTGTATCCGGATCTCCATCATCAGGCAATTTTACAAGCGCGTGAATCTGCAGACCCAATACACTCAATTGATTTAATCGCGTATCATCGACTTCTGTGTCATACCCAACTGATTCAACCTGAGTAGATTGTTGTACAACGGCAAGATTTACAGCCTGCTGGATTTCTTCTTCGGTATATGTTGGACCTGGTGCTTCAACTTCCGGTACAACGACAGGCGTTCCGCCAGTCGTACCTTCTGTCGATGTCGTGCCTCCGCTCACTGTTCCGCTAATACTACTGTCCGTTGATGATGTTGTCGCCTCACCGATGGGCGTTACGGGTTGATCGGATGACGACACGCTGACCGCGGTGAATGTGACGGATCCTGTCAATGTGACACTATCGACCGTTGCCGTGAACGTCGACGTTCCGTCCGTGGTGGATCTTACCGTGTAAAAAACGACTCCGGAGGCATCGGTCATCGATGTCTGGTTCAACGATAATACTTCCATCGTGTCGGAAGACGGTCGCGAGCTGGTGAGTGTTACGTTTTTCCCGGATAACGGCGAACCTACCGCATTTTTCACCGTCACCGTCACCATGGTAGTTGAAGCGTTATTCGCCGGAACACTTGTCGGTGAAACCGTCATCGATGATTGAGATGCGGATACCACCGTATCAGGCGTGGACTGCTGGGCGACCGGCACATTCACGGTTCCATTCGCCATCCCCGTATCCGTCGGATCAACGGCATCCGCATAGACCGCCTGAAAAGTCCCACT
>JANLIO010000056.1 GCA_024654265.1 bacterium
TCATTCCGACCGAGGAGGTTTTGCGACGAGTGGAGGAATCCCTTTTCAGATGAATGTTTTATCTTAAAAGGGATCCCGAATGCTTTCGGGATGACGGGAAAAAAATCGAGATAGCAAGAAGTGAGATTGGTGCGCAGTATTCCATCAATCTTTTTCATCGTGTATACTCTTCCTCATAATTCTTAACCTCATACAGTCCTATGACAGACGACATGAATCAACCTATGTCACCAGCATCTGACGACACTTCAGCACCAATGGGTGGTGATATGCCGACAGAGGTCAGTGAAGAAACGAGCGAAGAAACATCGGCTCCTTCCATGCCAGAAGCTCCTGCAATGCCAGAAGCTCCTGCAACACCAGAGGCTCCTGCTGAAGGTGGCGAAGAACCAGCCATGTAATCCGAACTCGGAATTAAAAATCCCCTGTTGAATTTCGGGGGATTTTTTGTTTCTCCATTTATCGTTTTGAATATCTTCCAACCGCAGCCCATGATGAAACAGACACGAGCAGGAATAATCCTCCTCCTTCAATCGCAATAATTTTTAGAAACTGTGTGGAAAAATAAGAGACTAAACCTGGGTCAGCGCCACCGAAAAATCCAACGAGGCTTGGCTCTATCGACACGACCACTCCTGCAATAAGGGCACCGGCAATCACAAGCGCAAAACACGCCAGTAACAATCCCTCAACAACGAATGGGATACGAACAAACGACCCACTTGCGCCAACCAACCGCATAATCCCGATCTCCTCACGTTGCGTATAGATGGCAACTCGAACTGCGTTGTATACGATAAGAATTGAAAAGAATGCAAAAAGCGCGATCAGAATTGAACCAAACAAACGCGAGCTTTTACCAAGGTCACGTACTCGGCTGATTGCTTCTGCATGATCGTCGTATGTTTTTGATTCAATCGCAAATTCAAATTGCGGATTTTTCAGTGCCTCAAGAAGAAACGGATAGTCTTTCGAATTATGCGCTTGGATAACAAGAGATGCGCCAAACGGATTTTCATCGAGTTCCTGAAGCGCGCCTAATATATCCATATCATCTGCATGCAAACGTTGAAACGTTGAAAGAGCTTCTTCTGGCGTGAGCAAACTCGAGCTCTTTACCTGCGGAAGTGACGCCATAAAAAACCGTGCCTGTTCAAGCACAGCCTCCGGAGTATCACTCTTAAAAAAGACGGAAATATCAACACGATCCTCAAGGATAGAAACCGATCGACTCATCAATGCATTCACGCCAATTAAAATATTTACAGAAAGGAGCGAGAGAACAAGAACGAACACCGTTGCAAGACCGAGCCAAGCGTTTCGAGTAAGATTTTTTACCGCATACGTTATGACGCGCCATGTTGTAACTCCTATTTTCATAATACGTATTTTCCGTGTTTATGGTCTGCGGAAATTTTCCCGTCAGATAACGTGATAACTCGTTTTCGCAAAGCATTCACGACTTCACGATTATGCGTAACAAGAACAACGGTCGTACCAAACGCATTAATCTTTTGTAAGAGATCAATAATCTCCTTCGTATTTACGGTATCCAAATTTCCCGTTGGCTCGTCTGCAAGAAGAATTTTTGGTCGATGAACCAAAGATCGCGCAATCACAACACGCTGTTTCTCTCCTCCGGAAATCTGAGTTGGGAATCGATATGCCTTTTCTGAAAGACCAACGATATTTAAAACGTTGGGAACAACCTCGCGGATACGACGACTCGGAACACCAGCGACTTCAAGAGCGAAGGATACATTTTCCCAAACGGTCTTTGATGGAAGAAGTTTAAAATCCTGAAACACGACTCCGATTTGGCGTCGAAGCTCCGGAATCTGTCGTTGTCGGATGCGCGTAATATCCCATCCGCCAATTTCCACGGTTCCGGATGTTGGTCGTTCTTCAGCAATTAGGATACGAGCCAATGTTGTTTTTCCAGCTCCACTTGCGCCAACAATTGAAACAAATTCTCCCGGTGATATTGACACGTTTACATCACGAAGACCGTATGAATCTGCCGAATATTTTTTTGAAACCTTTTTGAGGGTAATCATGATTATTTAATTCCCAAATAATACCATCCACCATGCCTCTTGTCGAAGTAACTATTGGCATGTATGATCACGTCGTTTCAAACAGAACAGTTCACAGAAACAATATACGCGAAGCGGACCCTCCCGCCAAAGCGGGAATACAGGCGGGTATCGTATAATGGCTATTACACATGCTTCCCAAGCATGGAACACGGGTCCGATTCCCGTTACCCGCTCCACCAAGCTCAGCTCGGTTTCACATGAATAAAAAGGCAAAGCTTAGCTTTGCAGTTCATTTGGAAACGAGAATACGATTGAACGCGAGGTGC
>JANLIO010000057.1 GCA_024654265.1 bacterium
ATCCCCGTGAAAACGGGGATCCAGGATCAAAGAGTAATTCCTATTTAGATAAAGCGCACTATTATATCCTGGGTCCCCGGGTTAAACCCGAGGATGACAAATGTATTCCATATTCCAAACCCCATTTGATTCTGGATCCCCGGGTTAAACTCGAGGATGACAGATATATTCCATATTCCACATTTCCTCTTATGCCAGATACCAACTACCAACTACGAGCTACCAACCACAACCCATTTCATATATACTCAAAACATGAAATTCAGCTGGAAGCTTTGGCTCTTGCTTGCTCTTTTATTTATTGGGCTTGGTTGGTTTTATCTTGCTCATGGCACTGCATCCGCCACAGAATTAAGCACCGGTACGACGAAAGAGGTCGTTGATGATCTCAACCATACAGTAAAAGAAAAAAAGGATCGTATTGATGAAATCAGTTCATTAATCGATACCTATCGAGATCGAATTCGCGACCAAGAATCAAAACAGGCGTCACTTGCAAATGAAGTTCTTCTTTTAGAAAACCGCGTTCGTGAAAAGGAGCTTGGCGTTCTGAAGACACAAGAAGAGATTAATGTCATTGGTCTTGAGATAGAAGCACTCCAAGATGCTATCCAAGATCAACAAACGCACATTGAGAGTCAAAAGGAGATGATCGGTCAGCTTCTTCGTCGACTTCACCAAGCCGATGAAGTAACAACTCTTGATGTTCTTTTAACGCGGGGTTCACTTTCTGATTTTTTTGATCATCTCGAACGCGTAAAACGAGTTGAAAAACAACTCGGAGGACAAGTGAATAATCTAAAATTAGAAAAACAAACACTTAATGCAACGCAAAAACAACAGACAGCACATCGCGATTTATTGATTATTGAAGGCGAAAATTTAAAAAAAGAACAGATCCAACTCGCCTCTGAAAAAGAGTACAAAACCTCTTTAATTTCAGAAACACAAAACAGCCAAGAGGAATTTGAACGAATCATTTTTGAACTTCGCCAACAACAACAGCAAACGTCCGAAGATATTTCGCGGTTAGAAGATAAATTACGAGAAAAACTTGATTCGATTGATGATGCTCTTGCGCGAGGCGATCTTCTTCTCAGTTGGCCGGTGTACCCAGCGAAAGGAGTTTCAGCATCGTTCCATGATTCAACCTATCCATTTCGACATCTTTTTGAACACTCTGGGACAGATATCCCAACTCCCGCAGGAACACCGGTCAAGGCACCGGCTGGTGGGTATGTCGCATGGCATCGAACAGGTCGACTGTACGGAAACTACATAATGATTGTACATCCGGGTGGAATCGCAACCGTGTACGCACACCTTTCAAAATTTGTTGCACCAGCAGACTCGTACGTCGAACGTGGCGATGTCATTGCTCTTTCTGGCGGTGTCGCAGGAGCCCCCGGAGCTGGACTTTCAACTGGCGCTCACCTTCATTTTGAAGTACGCCAAAACGGAATCCCCGTAGACGCAGAAAACTTCTTACCAAGCATTCGATAGAAAAAGAAATTTGGAATTTGGAATTTAGAATATATCTGTCATCCTCGGGTTTAACCCGGGGATCCAGGATAAAATGGTGCGCTTTATCTAAATAGGAATTACTCTTTGATCCTGGATCCCCGTTTT
>JANLIO010000068.1 GCA_024654265.1 bacterium
ATTCTGAATCTCCCAACAAAAATTCAACGACCGCTCCCCTTCATTCATTTCTATCACAAAACTTCCACCCGAACTCGAATAGAATCGCGCTTCTCTTTCGCCTCATCTCGCTTTGCAGTCATATCCTCAACAATATTCTTCGGAGCCTTTTTCATAAACTCGGTATTGGATAATTTTTTCTCTAATCCAGAAAGATAATTCTCCACTTCTTTCAACTCCTTTTCCAACCGAGCTTTTTCTTTCTTCAAATCAACTGTCCCTTCAGGATTAAATGCAACCATCCCTTTTCCAGCCGATGCGCTCACCCAACCCTCTGGAATTTCTTTCATGAATTGAAGAGACGAAGATCGTGTCAGTGTTTGAATCATGTCTTTTTGATCCTCAAGAGACTTCATCCCTGTTATCACAACCTCCACTTTTTGGATTGGCTCAACATTCATGTCTGCACGAAGACGACGAATCGTAACAACCACGTCTCGCAGAGTCTCAAATCGTTTCACCTCCTTATTCCCTGTTCCCAACTTCTGATTTTTCGTTTCCACAACAGGCCATGGCGTTGTAATCGCACTCCCCTCGTATCCCGCGAGTCCCCAAACATATTCCGTCACAAATGGCATAAACGGATGCCAGAGGATCAAAATGCGCTGAAGAACATGGTACAAAATTTCCGATTTTCCACTTTCAATCTTCGCGATTTCAAGATACCAATCCGCGAAATCATTCCACGTAAAATCACGGAGCTCTTCACCGGCTGACGAAAATTCATATTTTTGAATTTTTTCCGTAACGTGCTTCGTCACCTCATCAAGCCGAACGAGAATCCATTCATCTGCCAATGTCGCGTTTTTTGGAATTTGAAATTTCGATTTTATAATTTCTGTTTTATCAACCTGCGTGAGCACAAATCGACTAATGTTCCAGAGCTTATTTGTAAAATTCCGAAACCCTTTAATTTTATCATCAGATAATTTCATGTCTTGTCCGGGTGATGTTCCGATCACAAGCGAAAGACGCACCGCATCTGTTCCATATTTTGGAATCACATCAAGCGGATCAATGACGTTTCCCAATGACTTCGACATCTTTTTTCCCTCCTCGTCACGCACAAGACCGTGAAGATACACGTCCTTAAACGGAACTTCCCCAAGCACATACGTTGACATGAGGATCATGCGCGCAACCCAAAAGAAAAGAATGTCATATCCGGTTTCAAGAACGGCGGTGGGATGAAATGCGCGATTCTTCTCCCACTTCTTTTTATCCGGCCAACCAAGAGCGGAAAAAGTCCACAGTCCGGAAGAAAACCATGTATCGAGCGTATCCGAATCTTGCTCATACTCCGCATTACAAAATGCACAAATCGGTTTCGTGGCTGAGACAATAAGATCAAGACATTTTGCGACATCCTTCTCTCGACCTTTTTTTGGTATGCAGACATTTGCGTGATACCAAACCGGAATTTGATGCCCAAACCAGATCTGGCGAGAGATACACCAATCACGAAGATTTTCGATCCAATGAAAATACGTTTTATCAAATCGTTCCGGAACAATATTAGTCTGTTTTGATTTTACCGCATGGATCATGAGCTCTTTTAACGTCGCCTTATCTCCTTTTTTCCATTTTCCAAGCGTTGCATTTCGAAGTTTGAATGGTTTATTCACCCGAACAAACCATTGCTTCATTGGAAGCTGTTCAACCGGTGCGCCTCCACGTTGTGCAACCGGTAGATTTTGATCGACGTCTTCAACAGATTGCAATAATCCCGCCTTCTCCAAATATGCTTCAACTTTTTTCCGCGCGTCCTCAATCGTTAATCCTCCAAAGCCTTCACCAACTTCATCCGCGATCATTCGCGCGTCCTTTCCGATTACTTGCACCATCGGAAGATGATGGCGCCCTGCAATTTCTTCATCGATCATCGAGTGAGCCGGCGTGACACCAAGTGCTCCCGTCCCAAACTCGGGATCAACGGCATCATCTGCCACAACTTGGATGGTAAGCGTTTTTCCACAAAACGTTGGCGTAAATGTTTTCCCAACATATTTCTTATATCGCTTGTCTTTTGGATGAACCGCAACAGCCGTGTCCCCAAATTTTGTTTCCGGCCGTGTCGTTGAAATCACGATTGGAAAATCTTTGTCATATCGAAATGTCAGCATTTTTGCCTTCACTTCCTTTGTCTCCACTTCATCATCAGACAATGTTGTTTGAAACTGTGGGTCCCAGTTTACAAGCCGATATCCACGCTCAATCAGCCCATCTTCGTACATCATCGTAAATACCTCATTCACGGCTTTATTCCGTTCTTCATCCAACGTGTACTTTTCGCTCTCCCAATCACACGACGAACCCATCTTTTTTACTTGATTCACAATCGTATCACGTGACTCCTGCGCAAAATCAACAACTTTTTTCAAAAATTTCTCTCGTCCCAATTCTTGACGTGGATTTTTAATCCCTTTCTTTTGAAGTTCTTTTTCAACCTTCACCTGCGTCGCTATCGCAGCATGATCTGTTCCGGGAATCCACCATGCGCGATCCACCTGCATCCGATGAAAACGAATCATGAGATCCTCAATCGCCAACATTGTGGCATGACCAAGGTGGAGCGTTCCCGTCCGATTTGGCGGTGGCATGACAATACAATACGGCGCGCCTTTTCCCTGTGGTTTAAAAACGCCACTCTTCTCCCAAGCAGAATACACGCCATCCTCA
This sequence comes from bacterium, assembly GCA_024654265.1. Classification (GTDB taxonomy): domain Bacteria; phylum Patescibacteriota; class Patescibacteriia; order 2-12-FULL-60-25; family 2-12-FULL-60-25; genus JANLIO01. The sequence continues at coordinate 2,719 of JANLIO010000068.1, forward strand.
ACAGTGCTTGGCTCATATGCTTTTGGAAGTTCGTTTGATTTCTTCATAGATGACACTCAATCTACTTAATTATCCGCTCCTTGCCAAGCGGTGAAAAGGGGGATAAGCTCAATTATTCCCAAAAATGGGATGGAGGAGGAAGATAAATTCTCCATCATGGCACTCAACGACACACAACAAGCATTTGAAGCAATCTCACGTGCACAATCGATCCTCATCGTTTCCCGAGCAAACCCAACACCGGATACGGTAGCTTCGGTTTCAGCGCTTTTGCATTTTTTAAAATTGATTCAAAAGAACGTCACCGCTGTCATTCCGGGATTTGATTCATCGCAAGCGCCCTCGTTTCTTTCAAATTCAAATGAGGTGCAATCAACAATCGGAGCTCTGCGGAATCTTCATATTTCGGTTGACGTCTCTCGTGTTCCACTCAATGAATTTTTTTATGACGTACGCGATAAAAAACTTGAGATCACGCTTGTTCCAAAAGAGGGTGAATGGTCACCGGATGATTTAGTTCATACGCATGATCGTGAACGATTTGATTTGATCATTGCACTCGATTGCCCCGATCAAAAATCGCTTGGCTCATTTGATACGCAACACACAGAGCTCCTCTACCGTCTTCCCCTTTTAAATATTGATGCCAGCTCAGAAAACGAACGCTGGGGTCAGATCAATCTTGTTGACATCACATCTTCTTCAACGGCGGAAATCCTATTGAGCCTAATGGAATCTTGGGGTGAAGAGTGGCAAAATGCGGAGATTGCAACCGCAATTCTTGCGGGAATGATGGCAAAAACAAAATCATTTCGCACAGCAAGCGTCACACCACAAACACTGGCTACAACCGCAAAACTTATTTCCGCGGGCGGAGATCGAAAAGCGGTCGTGCATGGTTTGTGGCGAACGAAAAATATCAAAACACTCCAACTATGGGGCCGAGTTCTTTCTCGATTAGATCATGACAAACAAAGTGGCATCACGTGGTCTGTTCTTCAACGAGATGATTTTCTTGAAACAAACTGCCACGAATCAACGCTTGGCGATGTTCTTGATGAGCTTCTCGTTTTCATGAGTGACGCACATGGAATCGCGCTTCTCTATGAACCAACAGATACAAAAAATGTCCAAGTCCTTCTTCATGCTCGCACACCTTATTCGGCTGAAGAGTTAGCTCGAACATTTCATGCCGTTGGAACGCGTGAACGAGTTCAGTTTTCATCAATGAAACACACACGTGTTCAAGATGCCGTTCAAGAGATCATTCCTGTACTCATTTCAAAAATGAAGGATCTATCAAATTAAGATATCCGCTCTTTCTTTGAAATACTTTTCTCAAATTGTCGTAATGCGAAAATCTGTACACGCTCAATATGCGCTTCTTGGCGCTTTTCTTGAACAGTTTGAACGGCTTCATCTGTTGTCATGCCTTGCGTAATGAGCCACGCCGATGCCAACGTCGGTGCACGCCCATGCCCATTTTTACAATGAACATACAATTTACCCTTTCGAGCAAGAACCGCGTTAATATGATGCACGCCAAGCCACAAACTATTTTGTTCAGGCGCTGAATGATCTTCCGTCGGCAACCAAAGAAATGTTTCAACACCAAATGGCTGATCAATCGCTTCTCCCTCCAAGGAAATATCATT
>JANLIO010000094.1 GCA_024654265.1 bacterium
ATCAATTCCGTTCAATGTTACAAAAATCTTCGCAGGATCAATTTGATACAGATCAACAATCTCACGCTTACTAAACTCAGAAACCGTTATGATTGCATCGGCGCGACGCTTAATATCCTTCATTGCCGAATGGTGAATCTGCACCTGTCTTTTTTTATAGATTTGAGGATAACGGCGAAATCCAACATCGTGCACCGTGACAACGGTTCGTCTTCCCACTTTTCTTGGCAACGTACTCCCCGGAAGAAAAAGAACGTCCGCCGGTTTTTTCATCATTTCTATAGAAAGACGAATTTGCGTCCATCCGTATGGCAACGACCAAGACAACCGTTTTTCAAACCAATTTTTTGGACACGATTCAAGCCCCCCGCGAAGAGGATCATTCGCATATAATAACCACGAATTGCTATCTTCCGTTGTTATTTTTTTTAATTCTTGAATAACATTCCACGCATACCATTCCACCCCGGTTTTCTGGGCCTTGTTTGCACGCGTCGCATCAATACCAATCAACATAAAGATAGTATAGAGATAGAAGTCGGAAGATGGAAGTTAAAAGCTTGTATGGAAGAGGAATTTGGAATGTGATTATAAAAGGGATCTCTCCACTCGTCGCAGAGCCTCCTCGGTCGAGATGACGGAATAACTTTCGACTTTATTGGCTTTCGACTCCGTACTAAAAGCTATGAACTAAAAATAGATCGTTTGTAACTTTCAAGATTTTCCAGTGCAATCCCCGTTCCTTTTGCAACACAGAGCTGTGGATCTTCGGCGACAAATGCGGGTACGCCCGTCGCATCTGCAAACAATCGATCCAAATTTCGGAGCTGAGATGAACCGCCGGATAACACCATTCCTTTTTCCATCACGTCCGCAGAAAGTTCCGGTGGCGTTGCATGTAAAACTTCCTTTATCGCTTCCACGATTCCCTGAAGTTCATGTTGAATTGCGTCTGTCACATCCTCAGACGTAACGGTGATCACACGCGGAAGTCCACTAATCATGTCGCGACCCTTCACCTGCATTTCCAATTTATCTTCAAGGTACAGTGCAGATCCGATTCGGATCTTAATATCTTCCGACGTTCTCTCCCCGATTGCAAGGCCGTATTTTCGACGAACATGCTCCATAATCGCCATATCCAATTTATTTCCTCCAATGCGCGCTGACTGTGATGACACGATACCTCCAAGCGAAATCACCGCGATCTCACTCGTTCCACCGCCAATATCAACGATCATGTGACCGGACGCCGATCCAATCGGAATGTCCGCACCAATCGCCGCAACAACCGGCTCTTTGATAATGTACGCTGCTCGCGCTCCTGCGCTAATCGTTGCATCAATCACAGCACGTCGCTCTGTGGATGTAATTCCACCCGGAACCGCCACCATCACCTCAGGTCGAAAAAACCGCATACTCCCAAGTGCTTTATTCAAAAAATACCGAAGCATCGCTTCAGTCGTTCGATAGTCTGCAATAACGCCATCCTTTAATGGACGTCGCGCAACAATCGTATCCGGCGTTCTGCCAATCATGTCTTTCGCCTCTTTCCCAACCGCGAGCACTCTTTTATCCACAACTGATATCGCAACAACCGAAGGTTCATGAATAATGATCCCCCGCTTTGGAACGTACACAAGAACTGTGGTTGTTCCCAAATCAATCCCCACCTTTTTCCCAAGCCAAGACATGTTATTGGCTCACAGTTCAACACTGAAGGAGCGATCGCGCAAGCTGTCGGTTTCAAACTGATAGGACGCGTCACCCCATTCACTAGAATCTTCTGCAGGAACAGCGCTTTTCACTTTTCCGGCAAACGTATGATCAATCTCGATCGTTGATTCATCCACACCGGGTTGTTTTTGAAAATCTAAATGATATGTTTTATTTGAAAGCTGATCCCGAACGCTCGCGGGCAACCGATACGTAAATTCAAGAACACCACTTCGCCCAGGCTCAACTGACCAAAACGTTCCAAACACTGTCTTCCCCAATTCATGCGTGACATCCACAACACCCGGAATGAAGATCCCACCCGTTGTATTTAAATCATCACGCATTGAACCCGAACTTTTTATCAACTCACTTCCTTCTGGAACATACATCCGCGTGTATGAACGATACCGTGTGTATCGAAAGTCAGAAAAATTCTTTGCGGTATTTTTATATGTCAGTGTCACGGTTGCAATTGGTTCATCCGGATTTGTTGCATCCAACCGATATCGAATATCTTTTACCATGGCGCCATCTGTTTTCAATGCCGCAAGATTCGCATCAACGACCCAAAGAGAATCTCCGTTTGTTGCTTTCGTCCGTCCAGTCCACCCGCGTGCATCCAAAATAGCAAGAAGATTTGGATCTCGTGAGTACATCATGATGTCTTTTCGCTCAAATGCGTCACGCACAACCGCGAGCGCATTTGGCCACTCAGAGGCAGGAAGTGCAAAAATCTTTGCAATAAGCGCATCACCGATCCGACTGACAATGTCCTTTCGTTGCTCTGTTGGAATCCCCTGCTGATGGAAATGGACTTCGACTTCAAATTGCAATTGATCAAAAAAATTGTCGGCATCAAATGTTATTCCATCTACAGAAACGGATCCGACAAGATTAAGGATTGCTTCAAAGAACCCCGGCTCAAGCGCAAGAACCGTATCCGGACGCTTTTCAAGTGATGAACCTTTTTGTAATTCCACTTCACGAATATAAAAATCCAAAACGCGCTCAGCAGACTCCGGAAAATCAGGCGACCAGTTTGCATCTCGTAAAAACCATTGGCGCGAGCCAAGCCATCGCTTGAGTGGTTCTGGAGGCTCCTCTTTCCACACGCCACTCACCGGATTATCAATTGCGTACACATCCTGAAACACAAACTCCTTCATGTCGCCATTCTCAAATGTCACCGTTCCAACGTTTCCGATAAACCCGCCCGAAGGACGAATTTCATCTGCGTTTTGAAGTAACGCAACAAATCGCCGTGGCTCAGGATACCCTGCGAGCGGAACAAGAACTTCTATCAACGGAACAGCCGTATCCAATGTTTCAGCTAAAAGTGAAATTGTTTCGGCAAGCGGAGCAAGCGCACTTCGAATGGGAACCGCGATTTCAGATTGTGGGATTCTCGCCCAAAGCTCGTTCGCGAGATCCATTTTGTCGCGCGCCAATCGAAGACGTGGAAGCTCCGTTGAAAACCGTGCGAGCATGTCACTCTTCTGCTGTGTTGTCAGATCAGAAAAACGTTGAGACGGATCAATACCAACGCCAATTTCTCCGGCCAACGCCTGCCCACTCAACACAACATCAGAGACAATGCGCGCGGTTTCCAGAAGATCATCCACGCTCTCTAACGTCTGAATGCCAGACGACACCGCATCTTCGATCGCTCGGATCTGTGTTCCCGTCCATGGAAGGTCCCGCCATATTCCAACCTTTCGGAGATATACTCGTGACTGACGCAAATCATCTCCGGCTGTTCGAAGGTCGCCTTGCGCCGATTCAAAATCAAGATTCCGAACATGAACTTCAATTTCTGAAAGGGCATATTTTGCACGACTTGCAGAAACACCAGCACGACCAAGGGCGTAGACTGCCGGAACAAGCTGAAGGAGCACAAGACCAACAACCATGCCAAAAATCCAAAAAGACCATCCCCGTTTTCGTTTTAATTTTGGCAATTTTCTTTGTGGCTCTTTCACTGGTGGTGAAAGCGTAAAAGATGCCGGTGGCATTGCTGTACGAACAACAGGCTCCGGATTCGAAAAACTCCCATCAGTGTGCGCCTGTGGAGAAGGTTCTTTCAGTTCATGCTCCGGCGGTGGGAGTTCTTTCGCACCGGGACACGTCAAAAAATTCTGTGAATCAGACATCGTACGCTCACATTATATCGTGAATCTTGAATTATGAGTATGCGTAAAAGAATAAGGAATTTGGAATATATCTGTCATCCTCGGGTTTAACCCGGGGATCTAGTTTTTTTGTCATCCTCGGGTTTAACCCGGGGATCTAGTTTTTTTGTCATCCTCGGGTTTAACCCGGGGACCCAGGATCAAACGGCGCGCTTTATCTAAATAGGAATTACTCTTTGATCCTGGATCCCCGTTTTCACGGGGATGACAGAACTTTATTCGTCATCCCGAAAGCATTCGGGATCCCTCTTGAGATAAAACATTCATCTGAAAAGGGATTCCTCCACTCGTCGCAAAACCTCCTCGGTCGGAATGACGAAAGAGAAACGTCATCTCGAGCGCCTCATCCCG
>JANLIO010000006.1 GCA_024654265.1 bacterium
AACGTATCGTTGTGACAATAACCAAACACCGGATACGACTCCGGCTGTGAGCAGAAGGAATGTAATCGATAGAATTGATGAATGAACCACTGATTTTCGGGTATCCCATGTCAGTTGGCTACGCGCGACGAGTGATGCAATCATCGCAAAAAGAAACCAGAATGCAAACTGATGAGTTACATTGTAATTATAAATGAAAAAGGCGAATACGCTTGTCGCCCATCCAACTGACGACACCTGATACATCAACCAGCGTTTGTCTGAAGATTCAGTAACAAGATGAATGATCGATTTTGATAAACCCGAAATAACGAGAATAAGCCAAAGTGATGTCCCGATCAGCCCAATTGATGCAACGAATGTAAAAAACCCTGAAACTCCACGTTCAAATCGAACGGTCCAGTACGGAGACATGTTCACGGCGACAGAGCGGAATTTCGCATAATCGTGCATCCACGTGCCCGGCCCAGAGCCTGTGAGAGGTCGCTCTTGCAGAGCGTCACGCGCAATGCTCCAAGTCGCATTAAATGATGGGGAAACCTCTGAACCAATCTCAAGGTGAATCGGCGTCTTTATAAAGAGGAACAACAACGAGAGAACAAATAAACCTGCTGGGAATAAAAGGCGACGTAATTGACCTTTGTGACGGAAACGAAGGGATGATAGGAGTACCAAAAGGAAAGACCCGAACAAGAGCATTGCCCAGACAACCCAAAAATCTACGATAACAGCAACTGCCAGAGTCAACGCAAGCACAATTGAGACGAAAACCACGCCTACGCGTCCAAACGGAATAATTGGCGAGCTTGATCGATTTGAAGCAAGAAGTGAAGTTGAGATAAGAAGGGCAATTGCAAGGAATACAGCAAGAGAATTGATATTTCCAATCGTATTAAATGTTATCGCGTTTTTTATATCTCCAAGCCACGAAAAAATCGGTAATCCAAAAAGTTGAAGAAGACTCAAAAACGCAACGACGCCAGATGAAAGAAGAAAAACAAATAGCATTTTTGTCCAACTCTCTTCTTCTCGAACAGTTTGAGTCATTAAAAAGTAGAGCAAAATAAATCCAAATAATGTAACAACGGCCCATTGATATTGCCCAACGTGTCCAGCAAACGAGAGAAACCGATCAACAGAGAACCAGCTCACAACGGCATACCCAATAACAAAACCAACAGCAACAAGATGTAGCCAAGAGCGAGTAATCGTTACCTTCCGTTCTGCCATTGCCTTCCCAATCCATGCAACGATACCAACCGACATCAAAAGGACAAGAATCGTCTGTTTTTGCAGTTCAATTTTATCCGTTGCCCACGGTAAAACCAAAATGGGAACAAGAAAAACGGTTCCAAGAAGAACACCCTGTATGACTTTATCGAAAAAAGATGAAAGTTTCGGGTATTTTTTTTCATCTGTGGGATCTGTTTGAACGATTGCTCCTAAGTTTTTATCCATATAATGAGAAGTATATCATGAACCCCATATTGTGAGGCGCCTCATTATAATGAGGCTGTTGTTGATGATGTTGAAGCAATGCTTTCTTGAATAACAACAACTTCTTGCGGAGGAATCTCACTCGCCGTTGACGTTGCTGTCGATGTTGATGGTTCGCTCACAAGCGGTATCTCAAGCGTAGACGTTGCGACAGCCGTTGTTGGTGTTGACCCACTTGAAGACGACGCACCCGCAGTAGCAGAGGTTTCCTCCGGAGGAAGTGCTTCGACAGGAAGTGGCTGTCCACTCGTTGGATCATATGACGCAAATGTTCCATCTGAATACCAAATTTCCGAACCTTCCTGCGATGGCTCTGCTTTCCATGCAATGACCAAATCAGACATCAATTCGTTTTGAAGAACAAGCGTAAATCCATGATCATTTACGTTCATCAATCCCCACGATCCAGCTGGAAGCCCATATGGTGTTACCGTAATAAGAGG
>JANLIO010000028.1 GCA_024654265.1 bacterium
CTTTTTTTCAGAGTACAAGATGCGAAGTTGGTGGATGTGACTTGGTTCTGGGGTTCTAGGTTATGAGTTATGGGTTTGCACTTGTTGATTTTTTTTCATCCTCCTGATCCGCTAGTCTTATTTTCTAAGATGGATTCTGTTGTTGTCACCGTTGTTCCCAAGTTTGTTGATGAAGCTGATTCAGAATCAACGCTATCTCCGGGAATCGCCAGTGTACCAGACGCGCTTTCAAGTGCACTCTTTGCGATCGCCTGTTCTGTCGCAATCTTTACTTTTGCATATGTTTCTTTCAATTCCTCAGGATCTGACAGAATCAACCCCGTCGTTGTTGATGTGGATGATTCTGATCCGGAAAGACTTGTCGTTGTTGTCGCGACCGCCTCAGTCACCTCAACGCCGGTAAAACTTTTAACCGTTTTTGTATATTCATTCATGGCATCAACAACATCTTCTTCAGAAATGGCAGCCCCGTCTACATCATGAGCATCGATGAGTGTTTCAATTGCCTTTCCACCTGTCGTGACAATTGCAGACTGTGCTTCACGAACTTTTACCTGATTTCCTTCAAGGACCGAACTCTTTGCTTGTTCTAATGTATCGAATAATTCCGAGCTTTTTTCATCCACTAATTTCGCCGCTTCAACAACCTTACTAGGTTCTGATTCATTTTTCACATCTTCAAGTTGTTTCTTTACTGTATCCAAATCGCGTTTCAAAATTTCCGCCGCTTGCTCAACACGCTTTTCTTTCTGCCCGCTCTCATCCGGTTCTTCGATAACACGTTTCAACTCATCACCACGGCGTGTTGCAAATTCAACCTTTAACTTTAACTTTTCATCTTTTGGTTTTGTAAAAGCTAGCCGTGCCTGCTCGGTAACAAGCTTCAGAGAATATAAAAAGTCTCCCGGTAAAGATCGTTCCGATGCGGACACAGAGGCAATCGATCCACTAAAGAGAATAAAGATAACACCGAAAACCGCAAAAACCGGACCTCGCAAAATCTGAAATCGTTCAGTAAGAGTCGCTTGCACCTTTCCTTTCAAATCAATTTTCTGATGCTCGGGAAGAGCATTTTTCATCTCGCGAAGAAGCGTTTTGCGTGTATCCAAAATCCACCGCTCATCCGGTTCGATGAGACGAGCCGTATCGCGAAGTTGCGAGATTGGATCGTTGCGGTGCATTTTTTTCATACTGAGTCTAAATCCCTGAGGGATCGAATCGCCCTGTGATAGATGACGCGGACATTCCCCGATGTCTTTTCCAAGACAACCCCGATCTCACGAAAAGACAATCCTTCAAACAGTCGCATCGTGACGACATCCCGATAGTCATCTTTCAAACTTTCCATCCGCCGAGCAACAAGAGCGAGTTCTGCATCGACCTCGCTCGTTTCGGCTTGTAATAGGTACGTCGTTGATTCTCCTCCTTTTGTTACAACATCCAAAGATTGTTCAATAACACGACTCCGATAGTAATCCGCAATGCAATTTCGAGCTATTTTATACAAAAGCGCCTGAATACTCTGAACTTCACACTCCGTAAGGAGATATCGCCAAGCCCGAGTGAATGTTTCTGATGTGATGTCCTTCGCATCTTCTTCAGTTGGCATTTTTAGCCGAGCAAAGCGAAAAATCGCCTTCACATACCGGTCGTATAACTCGGCAAAGGCGTCTGCATCGTGCTTACGGCGGATGCGAAAAAGGAGATAGCGATCGACAAGTTGATTCATGCCGTTAATTAACTGTACCGGCGAGAATGATTTGACCGACAGTATACTGATTGCTCTCAAAAGACAAGCCATTTATTGATAAAAATCAGCAAAAACGCAAATAAAGATGAATTCACCGCCCTACATCAACCCGCAGAAATCCCCCAACTCAAACCCCTTCAAAATATCGGATGTCGGACATCCGATTTACTTTGTCTACACTAGTGTTGACAATTAGGGTACAAAAATGAAAAGCTTCCACAATGAATGACATCTTCAGACCAAACGATCCTTCTAATGGGGAACATCCAAAAGAAACCGTTGTCCGCGTGAGTGTTTCTGAAGCCTCCCGTCTTTTTGGAGTTCACCAACGAACAATTCGTCGAGCGATCACAGACGGAAAAATCCGTTACATCGTTGTCCGTGGAAGATACCGCCTCCACTTTGGATCGCTCATCAAGTGGTCACAAGAACAATCAACCGTGAGAAATAAAAGAGACAACAACGGAATCGGACAATGGGTCGATACGTGGAAGATAAAAAATCAAAAATTCTCTCCCCGACCTCCTGCAAAATCAAATCTCCAAAGCGAATAAAAAATATTCAGCTTCTAATCCCGATATACTTTTTCAATAAGAGAAAGATGCTCGTCCCAATCCGGAAATTTCGTCCGAGAAAGTTCGTAACTTGCTGTTGCCATCCTGTCATGTTCTTCTGCCGTCAAAGAAGCAAAAATCTTCAAAGAACGAACCAGTGCATCGCGATCCCCATGCGGAACAAGGAAACCGTTCTCCCCATGATCAACCATTTCAGGAATTCCACCAATCTCATATCCAATAACAGGCAAGCCATACGCGATTGCGTCTGTCACGGTTAACGGTGCATTCTCGTAGCCTCTTGGCGTTGCTAAATACACGTCAGCATTTCGATGCAACTCGACCAATTCATCACCTCGCACAAAACCGACAAGTTCAACATGGTGCGCGCCAAGATTTTGTATCAATGCCCGCAAGGATGATTCCATTGGCCCACGACCCGCGATCTTAATCGGTAAATGCGGAACTTCAGCCGAAGCACGAATCAATTCATCAAACCCCTTATCCTCTGCCAATCTTCCGATCGCGAGCGCGTATCCACCACCTCGAGGCGCCTTTTCAAAACGCGGAGCAGGCATTCGCACAATCTCAAACTTTGACGCAGACTCTCCCCATTCAACCATCTTTTTGGACATGAACTCAGAAGGGCAGATAAATCGATGAACCGTGCGTTCGTAGGATTGTTTTGATTTTGTCATGCCCATTTCAAGTGCCGCAAGCATGTTGGGCAAAAAGGAAGCTGAGATACATTTGTGTTTCACCGCCTCAAGATATTTTCCGCCTTTGCAACGCTCACAAAGTGATCCCTCTGTGTACATTCGATAATTTGGACACGCTAATTTGAGATCATGAAGCGTCTGCACACAACGGACACCGCGTTCACGTATCGGTTCAAGAATGGATGTAGAGAGATGGTGGTAGATGTTATGCAAATGAACAACATCCGGACGAATTTCATCGAGCGCCAACTCCATCGCTGATTTTGCCTCTCGATTCCAAAGATAATTCATTGCAATCCCAACATCGTTTTGTATACCCGCTGATTTGGAAAGATCGCGACGCGCAACAAAACGCGATCGATCTTGTGACGGAAGATTTTTTTGATCTCGCGTAGAAAGAGCATGCACGTCGTGCCCAGCCTTTTCCTGACGCTTCATCAATTCGTGCATGTACACTTCAGCGCCACCATTCAAATCAAAAAATTTATTGACGTGTAGAATTCTCATAAAGAAGATCGATATAATTCTGCGTGAGCCGAAATCATTGTCGGTAAATCCATTTCTGTTCGTGCTTTTACCAGCGTTCGATCTGCGCGTTCTTGCATCTCAACAGGGTGTGAAAGCGCATATCCAATTTCCGATGCCCATGCATCCTGATTGTCATCTGGAATAAATGTCACATCGTCATCTGCAAAAAGTTCACGAATCGGGGGAAGGTCTGACGTGAGAATCGGAACACCGGCAACCGACGCCTCCATCACAGCAAGACCCAAGCCTTCCCAACGTGACGGAAAACAAAAGAGATCAGAAGACGCGAGAAGTTCT
>JANLIO010000045.1 GCA_024654265.1 bacterium
CCCGTGAAAACGGGGATCCAGGATCAAAGAGTAATTCCTATTTAGATAAAGCGCACCATTTTATCCTGGGTCCCCGGGTTAAACCCGAGGATGACAGATGTATTCCATATTCCACACCTCATTTTATCCTGGATCCCCGGGTTAAACCCGAGGATGACAAGAAATATTCCACATTCCACATTCTAAATTCCTACTCTATTCCAAATATATGATTATCGGCGGATATCAGCCTATGAGTTTAATCGACTACCCCGGGAAGGTGTGTTCGATCGTTTTTACTCAGGGGTGTGCGTTTCGGTGTGTGTATTGTCATAATCCTGATTTGATTCCAATAAAATTAGAAGATCAAAAATCAAAGATGCTTTCAGAAGAGGTCTTTGCTCATCTGGAAAAACATCGAAATATGATTGAGGCTGTGTGTATCACAGGCGGGGAACCAACGATTCAAAAAGGATTGCGTGCGTTTATCGAGAAGATAAAGGGGATGGGTTTTGATGTGAAGTTGGATACGAACGGAATCCATCCCAATCTTGTGCGTAAGTTGATCGATGCGGGGTTGATTGATTATTTTGCGATGGATCTTAAAAATGTATGGGAACGGTATCTCGATGTTATTCAGTCGGGTGGATCTGCAATCGTAGAGCAATGCCGTGAAACCTTCGAAATAATCCAATCGTCTGGTGTTGCGCATGAGTTTCGAACAACGATTTGCCCAGGTGTTCATACAAAATCTGATTTTGTAGAAATGGCGGGATATTTAAAAGATGGCGAAACATATTTTATTCAAGAAACACAATTTCAGAAAACGTTGAAAGAGGGATTGAGTACGGAATTCGGATTTTCTGTGCCGGATCTGGTACACTATCTACGTTCAATCTATCCCTCTTTAATTATTGATCAACGATAATATGAAAAAGCCGAGTTCTGATAATTATTTTTTCGCTCTTCGAATGGCATTCGGTGTCCTTTTTTTGTATGCGGGTGCCTCAAAAGTTTTAAATCCAGAATGGTCATCTGAAGGTTTCTTAAAATCTGCAAAAACATTCTCAGGAATGTATGCATGGTTTGCAAGCGGAAGTATGTTGCCAATCATTAATTTTATGAATGAATGGGGACTTACGCTTCTTGGAATATCTTTATTGCTTGGATTGTTTGTACGGTTAAGCTCGTATCTTGGCGCGCTATTAATGGCTTTGTATTATTTCCCAACGCTGACATTTCCATTTGCAAATACGCACTATTTTTTAGTGGACTATCACATCATCTTTATTATTTGTCTTCTTCTCCTTGCAGAGGTTCGCGCCGGACGTAATATTGGTCTGGACGAATGGTTTATGAAAACGCGCTTCTGTTCTAAACATAAAGCGTTTTGCGAATGGCTTGGATAATCTAACGAAGCGGTCGGTTGAACGTGTACGCATTTGGGGTACGACACACAAACGTACCTCTTTTGTATTCGTAGAGAACGGGTTTTCCTTTGGGGAGATCGATAAAGGGGATATCTTCCTCTGTAAATCCGTTGAGATGCATCATGACAGCGCGAAGCAAGTTGCCGTGTCCAGCAACAAGAACGTTCTCCTTTTGTTTCAGTGATTTTAGAATTCGATTTTTAAAATATGGTGAAACGCGCTTCACAACATCTTTTAAACTTTCGCCTTCCGGTGGACGATCGTCAAATCCACGACGCCAAGCAAGTACCTTTGTTGCTCCGTATTTTTTGATGGCTTCGTCCTTATCCATCCCTTGGAGCAAGCCATAATACCTCTCATTCAAGAGATTACTTGAATAAATGGGGAGATCATTGGTTGAACATGTATTTGACCCGCATGTCCACGCGGAATACTTCTTATTTCCCTCATGTTGGAAGATTCCTGTTCTATTTTGACGGGCTAAAATGATGGTTAATGTTGTTTGAGCGCGAATAAGTTCAGAAGTGTACGCAACATCAAAATTGTATTTTTTGAGTTGTTTTGAACACTTTTCTGCCTCTTTTATGCCATTTTCAGTCAGTGGTACGTCTACCCATCCCGTAAAACGGTTTGAAAGGTTCCATCTGGATTCACCGTGGCGGACAAGGGCGATTAGGCTCATGTCGACAAGTATAGCATTCATCCACACCCTTTGCTATTGACTTTTCCAGTAAAATGGTGTATTCTACTTCTCGACCAGTTCTCTTGTTCATAACGATCATGGGAGTGGTATATTAATTCAATAGTTCTCTCACTATCATGAAGAACAAGTTATTTGTAGGCAGCCTCTCTTGGAGCGCCACTGACGAAGATTTGCGCGACATCTTTTCTCCTTTTGGAGAAATTGTTTCCGCAAACGTCGTTATGGATCGCGAAACGGGACGAAGTCGCGGATTTGGATTCGTAGAATACAAAACCGACGAAGAGGCACAGGCCGCAATCGACGCGCTTGACGGAACAGAACACATGGATCGACCGATCGTTGTGAACGTCGCCAAGCCAATGGAACGACGCTAAGTCGTTTTCAGCAAAAAACCTCGATGGAAGTCGGGGTTTTTTGTTGTGTAAAAATATGAAATGAGGTGGGGGATTTCTCAATCGGGATTACCGGATCAACATTCCAACAAGGATGCCGGCTGTAATTGCAAGTCCACCAAGAACGAACATCCGTAGCGCGCTCTTGAAGACGGGTGCTTTGAATCTTCTTGCGCTGAAAAATCCAAGCGCAAAGAGGGCAATAAAGGATGCGAAGATTGAAATGGGAAATGCGCGTGTTATTTCAAAAAAAGTGTATGGAAGAAGTGGGATAAAGCCTGCAATAAAGTAAGAGAAGAACATGATGACTCCGCCGACTTTAGAAAACTCAATCGCTTTTGGGCGTTTGTAGATAAACTCTTGCGTTGCTGTTTCGGAAAGAACACTTCCAACGCCCATGGAAAGAGCTTCAACAACGATCAGAACCATGCCGGAGAGGAAGATCGTTTCGCGCGGAACACCAGCAACCGCAATGCCGGAGACCATCCCCACCGTGGAAACGAGACTATCCTCAACCCCGAAGATAAAGTTTCGAACGTAATTTGCATCGGTTCGCTTTGAGTTTTTCATCATAGACAGTCAAAGTATAGCAGACTATGACGAGTGCTTGTTTCGTTTCTGAATTGCGGTTAAAAGTTCTGCTGGATGTTCTGCGATGACAAGGGGCTTTCCTTTTTTAAGTGTTGTCTTGTTTTGATACCCCCAAGTCACGGCAATGGAATCCACTCCAGCGATTCTCGCTTCTCGAATGTCGCCGAGCGTATCAGTGATAAAGACGGCTTCGTCTGGATCTACGTTAAAATCATTTAGTGCGGAATGAATTTTTTTTACTTTCTTTTTTTCACGATTTACGCCATATATTTTTTTAAAAAATGATGTAAGCCCATTTTGATCGAGAAACGCATGAATCGCTTCGTCCAGTGTGGACGAGACAATGACAAGGGGATATTTATTTGAGAGGTTTTTTAAAACAGATGCGATTCCGGGGATTGAGGATTGTTGGAGTAGGCGCGGAGTATATTGTTTGAAAAAAAACGATTTTACAGAAAGATTTTTTGGAAGCCGTGTTGTGATGAGAGGTGAATCGTAGGGATTATGATCAAAGACATGTCGGAGTTCAGTTTCTTTGATCTTGCCAGATCCAAGGGTTGAAAGGATGTCGTGTGATATTTTAAACGTATCAACAATGACTCCATCAAAATCAAAGAGAATAAATTTTAATTTTTTATTCATACAAGAGAGCTGTCAAAATCGTGAAATGTCGCGTGGTGAAAAAAGATTAAAGGTCCAATCCAACGCAACTTTGATCCGCTTTCGAATGGAGATAATTTTTGAAAGATAAATTGTTCGCCAGAGCCACCACGCGAATGCTCCGGAAAACACAACATATTTGAATTCCGCGACCGCGTGCCACTGCCCAAGTGAGAGAAGTTTTCCGCTTTCATGATATCGAAACGATTTCACATTTAATCCTTTGATAATCCTCGTGATATTTTTGGCCACGGTTTTCGCTTCTTTTGTCGCGGCTTGCGCGGTTGCTGGCGGGCAGGCGTTTGGTGTTTCAATCGTCATCATGTCGCCCAACACAAAAATACTTGGGTTCTCTTTTAGTTGGAGTGAGGCTGAAACAATCAACTTCTCATTTGGGAGCTGAGGAACTTTCGTGTCAAATAATACAGTTCGTGGTTTTATACCGGCTGTCCAAATCACAGTACGTGCGTGAAGGGGTTTCCCGTTCTTCATGTGAACACGAGTCGGCGTGATTGATGTAATGCTCGTATTAAATAAAACCGTTATCCTTTTTTTTTGTAACGTGCGCAGACTCTTTGTTCGAACGCGCGGATTAAATTGTGTCAGAATTTCCGCTTCATTTTGAACGAGGGTGCACTGAATATATCGTGCGATTTGTTTGGGATCATATTGCCGACGAAGTGTGTCGACAAGAAATTCTTGCATTTCCGCAATCAACTCCACGCCTGTGGGTCCACCGCCAACCACAACAAAGTGGAGCATCTCTTTTCGTTTTTCAATATCTTTTTCCTCTGACGCTTCTTCACAGATTTCAATAAAACGATTTTTAAGTGCAATGGCGTCATCCAACGATTTTAATGTGAATGCATTTTTTTCAGCGCCGGGGATGGAATAGAAATTGGTTTTTGATCCGAGGGCGAGGACAAGAATGTCATATGGAATTTTTTGTTCATGTGTCGTGACAAATTTTTTTTTGGTGTTGATTGATTCAACTTTTGCTTCATGAAAATTCGTGAGACAACAGCCGATCACACTCCGAAGAGGCTCGATAATATTTTCAGGATTCAAACTGCCGGTCGCAACTTCGTGAAGAAGGGGAGTGAATAAAAAATAATTTGTTTCACTCACCATGCTGATTTCAACTCGAGGATCGCGATGAAACGTGCGATGGAGATGGCGATAGACAGAGGTTCCTCCAAAACCGCCACCAAGGATCACGATCTTCTTTTTCATGCGAAAAATGTATCATAAAAATCACGTTCGGTCTGTAGCCGTGGGCGGATCAGTTAGAAGATTTTCTTTTTCTTTTTTTGAGAATCGCTTCAACTCCATCTCGCGTTTGCGCGCATGACTTTCGTTTGGTTGCCGTTCGATTCGGACAATCTCAACCGGTCGTCGTGATCGTGTGTATTTCGCACCTTTCCCCGAATTATGTTTTAGAATACGCTCTTCAACGTCACACGTAATACCAACGTACAACGAGGTATCCGAGCATCGAACAATGTAGACGTACCAATCCTTCATACAACAGATATATCATTGATTCTGCTCAATAGCGAACGATTGTTATCTTTAAGACATCAACTCTTGCTAAAACCGTCATTTTTTGGTTTACTGGTATCTCTTTTATGGAACACGGTAACGTAATACTCCGCTTCAGTGGAGTCACCTTCGGGTATGACGAAGAGAAGCCACTTCTCAGTGAAGTGGATTTTTCAATTCGTGAAAATGCCAAGATCGCGCTCATGGGGCAGAACGGTGCAGGGAAAAGTACATTGTTCAAGCTCATGATGGGTGAGATCAAGCCTCAAAAGGGTGGTGTACATGTCAGTGCAGATGCAACGATCGCAACTGCCCGTCAGGTTATCCCGCGTGAGCAGATGCAGGATACAATCCGTGAATTTTTTGCGCGGGCATTCAGCGAGGTTCCGTATCAACTCGATGGAATGATTTCGAACGTCCTTCAAACCGTGAATCTTGACGCACCACTCACAAAACAGATCCAGGATTTTTCAGGTGGTCAACAAGCGCGACTCTTGCTCGCATACGCACTTATCCAGGAGCCGGATATTCTCCTTCTTGATGAGCCAACAAATAACCTTGACTCAGCCGGAATTGAACATCTTACGGCATTTCTTATCATGTATCCGAAAACAGTGATTGTTATTTCTCATGATGCTGATTTCTTAAATCTTTTCACAGAAGGTGTCCTTTATCTCGATGTCTATCAGCACAAGATGGAGCAGTATGTGGGAAATTATTTTGATGTGCAGGAAGAGATTTCCGCGCGCTTGGAACGTGATCGCATGAAAAATGCGCGACTCTTGAAAGAGATCCAAGATCGAAAAGATAAAATTAACTTTTTCGCGAACAAAGGGGGGAAGATGCGTAAGCTCGCAAGCAAACTTCGTGATCAAGTCGGGGAGGCGGAGGATGAGATGGTGGATGTTCGTCGTGAGGATCGAACGATTCGAAATTTTGATATTCCAGCGCAGAATACGGTTGAAGCGCTTGTTCAACTGACGTCAGTCAATGTGATCTCAAATCATGAGCCACATCGCATCCCCGTTGATATCACAGTACGAAAACGCGATCGATTGCTTGTAACCGGCCCTAATGGAATCGGGAAGAGTACGCTTCTTCGAATGCTCGCATCAGGAAAAGACGAGGGCGCAGTGATCGGAAACGGGATAAGAGTTGGATATTATCGCCAAGATTTTTCCGGTCTTGATTTTGATATGACGGTGTATGATTCGCTTGCTGACGTCATGGAAGCGAAGTTGGACGAGAAATTACGTGCAGCTGCCGCAGAGTTTTTATTAACAGCGCCTCTTTTGCGAAATAAGGTAGGTTCATTATCTGAAGGGCAAAAGGGACTTCTTTGTTTCGCACGATTCGTGCTTCAAGAACCAAGTCTCCTCATCTTGGACGAACCAACAAATCACATTAACTTTCGACATTTACCCGTTATCGCAAAAGCGATTGATGAGTACAAAGGCGGTTTGATCCTCGTCAGCCACGCACAAGATTTTGTTTCCCAAATTCATATTACGGAAACATTAGATTTGGGGAAGTTGGTATAAAAAAGCAAAGAGATTGTTGTAGATGGCACTGGAACGTTAATGGTTGATGGTCTGCGGTCTGATTTAAAGCAATAATTCGTTCACCTGCCATTCCAATCATCCTCGCTGTTTCCTGAACCCGAATATGAATCCGCGAACCAGACACCGAACCTAAAAAATCTTTAAATTTTTCTTTTCTTGCGACTTATCGGCTATTTTCTGTGGATACGTGAACCCGACATAGGATCCTTGGGGTATTTTATTCGTCCTTTTTAGCATTTATTTTACACGAATCAATCAGCTTGATTGCGTCTTTGTATCCAAGAAATCTACCAACAACAACCTGTTTATCTGGTCGATCGTCAAAATAATGTTCTCCAAAATCACGAATCTTTTTTTCTATTGTTGAGTCTACCATCATATTTTCATTTGATAGCCGGCATAAAATCTTATGGTCTTCCTCACCATTTTCAATCGATTCAACCATTCCTATCGGCTCCACATCGATAGTATCTCCTGAAATGAGTGATTTTGCTGTTATTACATAGCAATCAAGCTGATCTCCGTCACCACTGATAGTATCTAACAAAAAGCCATATGCGTAAGGATAGGGTTTGTACACTTTTTTTGTTCCTATTTGTTCCAATGTTTGTTCGTTGTAGATAGGTCGTTCGTCTGTTCCAGCGTCTACTTCAATGAATGCTTTCATAAAATGTTCTTAATCACATCGTCCTCTCGGATTACTTCAAGAATAAAATACCCCAAATTCAATTGAAAAAAATTGAAAAAGACAAATCATTTCCGATACGCCCCGCGGTTATGCGACGTGAACGGGCATGTCGCATAACCGTTGTTGTGCAATGTGCCGGAGTGTAGTGGGGGTCATCGCACAACAACAAAAACCGCGTTGTTATACGGAGTTCCGCGGAGCGGAATGGAGTATGACAGCGGAGGTATCCGCGCGCGTTATTCGTAATGAAGCGGAGCGGAATTGCGAATAACGTCCAAGTATAAGCGATGTTCGCCACTGGTATAATATGCCGCAGGTTTACCAGTGGCAAATATGGGTGAAGTGAAGGAGGGAAGCGACTGAACGGAGCCGCTTATACTTTGTTGTACGATGTAATGAAAAGTTTTGATTTTGCGAAGCAAAAATTTGGGCTATTTTTTATTTTTCCTATATATGAAGACCGCTCTTATTAAACCAATAACAAAGTAAGCTCCCGCAAAGTAAAGTGGGATTTGTGACCTGATTAATGTTGAATAGATAATGTGGTCGATATCAGCTTGGTAGTCATAAACGGCATAAGGAATAGCGAAAAAATGTTGTAACAAAATAATAAAAAACAATACGACCCCAATGATAGTTATGTCTTGGAGAGAGAATAAAACTTTTTCTGCTTTGGTGCGCTTTTCTAACTTTGGGAATATAACGTGGTGAAATAAAAAAACCATTATAAAAATGCTAAACCAGATTAAAATGCCGCCACCGGTATAGAAAATTATTCCAGGATTTTCATATCTGCATTCACGGATACTCCAATAATCGCCAGTCAAATTTTCGCTGATGGTGCTGGTCTCGGAATCCTGTTTTATTTGGCAGATATGATCTTGAGTATTGTAACCCCAAATTGGATATATTGGCGGCATTCGCGCTTCTACTGTACTTGGCACGTTAATTCCAATGGTCATTGCAAGAACTAAAAGCAGAAAAAGTTTTTTGGTGGTCTTCATAGGAAAAATAAAAAATGGCTCAAATAAATTTCTGAAAGAAATTTTTAAACTTTTAATTATTTCGTACAACGCGCGCGGATAATCCAACGTTTATTGTAGCAAATCCCGAAGGGTTTGCGGAAAGAAATGTTGGATATCCGTTGTTATACGGAGTTCCGCGGAGCGG
>JANLIO010000064.1 GCA_024654265.1 bacterium
CACATACCCGAAGACCCCAAAGATGAATGCTCATTGTGAACGGTTCAACAGAACGATCCAAGAGGAATATATCAACTATCACAAAGGAGAGATGGTCGATATTTACAGGTTCAATCTTAATATGTTTGACTGACTCATCTGGTACAATGCGGAAAGATCGCATTGGAGCCTCCGCCTGAGGCGGATCGCCTATTCAATTCTTAACCGAGTGGAACAAGGGAAAGTCCAGGATGTATTGGCCTGATACAAGGGTTTGAAAACTAAGATTACGCATGATACAGTCAGAACATTATGAATAACTACTCATCTCCTAGCGAAATTGCTCGACTTGGTGAGAAATTGTACGAGGAGAAAATTAAGACATTGGTGGAGCCCACAAATAACGGGGATTTTTTGGCTATAGAGATTGAATCCGGCAAGTATATCCTTGGAAAGACGGCAGAAGAAGCATTGCTCAAAGCAAAGGCAAAATTTCCAAATAAGATTTTTCACTTAATGCGCGTTGGCTATCCGGGCGCCTTTACACATTCAAGAGTTTCACAACGACAGCATTCATATGACGGGATCATTTAATGACGGCGACAATCCGACGTTAAAGATCAAGGTTTGGGGTATTTTTACGAACAATGCCGTAGAGATTGAAGTAATGCTAGACACTGGTTTCAGTGGTTTTTTGACACTGCCTTTGCAAACCGCTCTTCCACTCGGGCTCATTCTTCTCAGTACTGCGGAATACGTCTTGGCAGACAATTCAAAACAACTCAATCTGCTTTGTCATGGTTCAGTTGGATTTGATAATGAAAATGCTTCGGGACTTATTGCCATTTCACCCGGCGACCCGCTACTTGGAATGGAATTTCTTAGAAAATCCGGACTACATCTTACGCTGGACGCGGCAAACAGTATTTTTATGTTAGAAAAGACTTCTGCGAAGACAACTGAAATAAAAAATATCGAAGGGGCTTAAGCCGAAGCTGTTTGCACTAGGATCGAACTTTACCTTAAAAGACGGAATCATTAATTATGACAAGCAAAAAGCGCGGGAAGTCTTTGCTTAGCGCAGTTTGTTATCACAAATAATCTCAAGTCTTTAGAACCCGATGAATTTAGTTGTAAACGAAAAAATACGGCTTTTCAGCACGTATTTTTTACTGGTAGTCCCAAGGGGAATTGAACCCCTATTTCCAGGATGAAAACCTAGCGTCCTAACCATTAGACGATGGGACCACGACGCCGAGAGAATACCGAAAAATATCCGATTCGTCAAGAGAAGGGCTTTGAATTTGACAGTCGAATCAAATCCGTGGCAGCTGTAGAGGTATGGAAAAATCCACTATCGATATCATTTCAATTACGGAGATAAAGGAACGTATCTATTTTATCCGAGGACAAAAGGTCATGTTGGATCGTGATCTGGCGGTTTTGTATGGTGTTTCAACAAAATCCTTGAAACAATCCGTCAAAAGAAATATTGAACGATTCCCGGAAGATTTTATGTTTGAATTAAATAATGAGGAGCTGGGAGATTGGAGGTCACAATTCGTGACCTCCAATCCTGATAAAATGGGGTTACGACATGCCCCCATGGCCTTCACTGAACATGGTGTCGCCATGCTCTCCAGCATCCTTAAAAGCAAACGTGCGATCCATGTCAACATCCAAATCATCCGAATCTTTACCAAATTACGCGAGCTGATAAGCGAAAATGAGGATCTAAAACGGAAGATTGAAGCGCTTGAAAATCGATATGACGGGCAATTTAAAATCGTATTCGACGCCATACGTAGGCTAACGAATAACGACGAGTCACCACCGTCCGAAATCGGATTCAAAAAACCGCCGAGATGATCTGTACCCCAAAAAGTGGATACGAAAGTGTCCACTTTTTGGGGTACAGATCAAGATGAATGACAGTTTTTTATTGCAATAGAACCTTTTAGTCTACGATCAACACGCTCGGTGAAAAAACACGTTTCAGCTCGTGCCCGTATTCATCCGTGAGCACGGCTTCGAACTGCACTCCCACCTCCCCTGCCGTCCGCTCAACCACAACATCCTTTGCACACCATGACTGATTATGGCACGTGATGAGCGTTCCACCCGTTCGTGCGTCAATCAGCCGGATGCGCTTGCCGAGAAAATCGACATCTCCGATATCAAACACATTCGCCGTCACGCGCACGGTCTTTCCGCGTCGCACGATCATATTCGATACGCCGACCCGCATGCCCGTCACTTGTTGCGCTTCCTTGTTATAGATCCGATAGACCATCGCGCTTCCCATTTCCACGTATGAACCGTCCGTATCCGTTGCCTCGGCAAGATAGATCCCCGTTTGTTCAAACCCGATGCCACTTGATTTGATATATTCGCATGTCTCATTCTCGCGCAGATCCGCGCACTTCTTCAACACACGGCCATAGCCGTCTTTGATGCGAAGCGTAAAACGATGGTTCCCAAAAACGGCGCCGTTCCCGCCGTCACGGTGGACTCGGGCAAGCAAGGTAACATCTTCATACTCATGTACCAACTCACGATCCACAGAAAGATTCGCCACGAGATTCTCAGTCGCGCCGACCAATCCGTCCGTGCGCCCGGGTACGCTTGATCCGTGGTATTCCGTCGCGACATGATATTCCCATACGCGATAAATCGGGGCTCCGTAGGCATATGAAGACTCCAACGACCGCGGGATATCATGCACCCAGCTTTTCCAATTCGATCCATACAGCCCCGTCGCAACGCTCTCGCTCGTAACGTGGCGAAGAACACCATATCGCGCCACGGCATACACCTTTGAGCTATCCGCAAACTTTACCAACTTCGCACCCGGACGATACGTGACGGTTCCTGTCAGCTGATACCCGGTAAGCTCCGCATCTTTAAGCGTCAGAATGTTATCGAAGGTTGGAAACCATGTGTAATAGGTCGCAACATTGGGGAATACACTTCGCTCCCCCGTTGAATCGATCCAATACAACGCAGGCCCCGAACCTTTGATAATTCGGTTCGTAACTGCGGCTTCAGCTGATTTCGCTGAAACACCAAAAAGGGACACAAAGACAAGAACAGTTAAAAACGAGAATATCTTTGATGCATTTTTCATATGGCTCCATCTCATCATCAGGGTTTTTCAGAGTCAAGAATGCTACAATAGATCTATTCTATGCCAAAACAAACTCCTTCTCTCGATCGGCTCTTTTGGTCCATGTCGTCGGCGAGCGTTCTGACGTCGCTGAACACGCAAATCAACGGGCTTTCAGATGATGACGTCAAAGAACGTCGTCGTACCTACGGTGAAAACAGCATCCAAGAGCGCACGCGTCTTTCAAAGACAAGAATCTTCTTCGGGCAATTAAAAAGTCCGCTTATTCTTATTCTCGTTTTCGCGGGCCTCACGACAATAGCCCTTCACGAATGGGTGGATGCCGGCGTTATTTTTGCAGCGGTTCTCACAAACACGCTTCTTGGTTTTTGGCAGGAGAGTAAAGCGGAAACCGTACTCGAAAATCTCAAAAGTTACGTTCGAACTCGATGTCGTGTAAAACGAGATGGAAATGAAAATGAAATTGATGCAAAAGAACTTGTCCCCGGTGACATCATCCACGTAAAACAAGGAGATCGTATTCCGGCGGACGCGCGCATCATCTCCCTGAACACCTGTGAAGTTGATGAATCCATTTTAACCGGAGAATCACTCCCCGTTGAAAAAACAACACAAGTTTTAAAAGCCGGTGCTTCGCTTGCAGATCGAAAAAACATGCTCTACGGCGGAACACTTGTTGTACAAGGCTACGCTGATGCTGTCGTGACCGGAACAGGAAGTGACACTGAGTTCGGACGCATTGCCGCGCTCACCGTTGTCCGAGAACGTGAACAAACACCACTTCAAAAATCTGTTGCGAACTTTGCAAAATGGATTGGGATCATCATTGCGATCTTCACCGTCGTTCTTTTCACGGGAGGTGTTTTTTCGGGATACGATCCAAAGGAAATGTTTCTGATCGCGGTTGCCGTTGCCGTTTCCGCTGTTCCCGAAGGGATGCCAATTGCGCTCACCGTTATTCTCGCGGTCGGCGTTGAACGATTGGCGAAAAAAAATGGAGTCGTTCGGAAACTTCTTGCTGCGGAAACATTGGGTTCAACCGATTTGATTCTCACTGACAAAACCGGAACGCTCACTGAAGCGAAAATGACGCTCACGAACGTGCTTCCAATCGATGCAAAAACCGAAGAAGACGTTTTAGAGTACGCGGTTTTGGATGCAGATGTCTTGATTGAAAATCCAAAAGAAAGTGTTGCAAAATGGATTGTCTCCGGTCGCGCTATGGAATCTTCTCTTGTGCGAGAGGCCGGACTGCGTGGGATCCTTCTCCCCCAACTTATCAATCAAACACAATTCATTGAACGAGTTCCATTTAACAGCACTGACAAATTTTCAAGCGCAACGATTGAACGTAACGGCGTCAAAAAAATTGTTCGCATGGGCGCTCCGGAAGTGATTGTCCAGCAATCTTCATCAGACAAAAAAGAAGAACTCCTCGCGCTTATTGATTCTCAAGCCGAAGCCGGAGCTCGTTTACTCGGTGTTTCTGTTGATGATCGCGTCATGGGTTTTCTTGCTTTCCGCGATCCTGTTCGACCTTCGGTAAAGGCTGCCATCAAAAAAATGCAGGATTCAGGCGTACGCACCGTAATCGTCACAGGTGATCATCGCGGGACTGCCTCTGCGGTTGCACGAGAGTTAGGTCTTTTGAAAGGAAAATTACGCGTCATCACCGGGTCTGAACTCAGCACGCTACGTGAGGAAGAACTGAAAGACATGCTTGATACTGTTGCCGTGTATGCGCGCGTGACACCTGAACAAAAGATGATGCTCGTAAAATTATACAAAGAACACGGGAACGTGGTGGCCGTGACAGGCGACGGTGTAAACGATGGACCAGCCCTTCTTGCGGCAGATATTGGCGTTGCGGTTGGCTCAGGAACAGACGTTGCAAAAAGCGCAGCTGATCTCATTATTTTAGATGATAATTTTGAAACCATTGTTCAAGCCATTGAGGAAGGTCGACAGATTCTTGGAAATATCAGAAAGGTCATTGTGTATCTCCTCTCAGATGCAACAAACGAACTTTTTCTGATCGGAGGAGCACTTGTCATGGGAATCGCACTTCCAATTAACGCACTTCAAATTCTCTTTGTGAACTTTTTTTCAGACGGCTTTCCTGCGCTTGCGTTTGCATTCGAAGACATCCAAGACAACAACACGCGTCCGGATCGTGGGAGCAGTGTTATCACTCGACATATGCGCATCCTGATCCTTGGCGTTGGAGTGAGCGGAAGCGCGGTTCTGTTCATCTTATACTATCTTCTTCTGAACGCCGGACATGATCCGAATCTCGTCCGAACATTTATTTTCGCAACATTCTCGACCTACTCAATTATCGTTGCATTCTCTCTCCGAAGTTTACGCACATCAATATTCAAATATCGATTTTTTTCAAACCGATTCTTAACCACGGGAGTTGTTGCCGGTTTTTTACTTACGGCACTCGGAATCTACGCCCCACCGCTACAATTTATTCTAAAAACCGTTGCCCTTCCGTGGATGTGGGCACTCGGTGTTCTTTTTGTGGGAATCTGCAATATCCTTGTTGTCGAATCAGTGAAATGGGTATTCCGTCATCACAAAGAAGCTACGTCCTAAACGAATCACGCCATTTTTTAACATCGCCATGATGGCCGGAAAGTAATATCTTCGGGACCTTCCATCCAAGATAGGATTCAGGGCGCGAGTAATGAGGATACTCAATTGAATCCTCAATGCCCCACGACTCCTCTTCCAACGAGGCTTCATCACCTAACACACCGGAACGTAACCGCGTCACCGCATCGGTCATCACAAGCGTTGCAAGTTCACCACCCGTCATCACATACGGGCCAATTGATAATTCCTCATCCGCCAGTTTTTCCGCAACTCGTTCATCCACACCTTCATACCGGCCACACAGAAAAACAAGGCGATCATATTTTGAGAGTCGCTCCGCATCTCGCTGTGTGAACAATTTTCCTTTTGCACTCGTTAAAATAATACGAACTTTTTTTGATCGAAGTGTTTTCTTCCCTGTCTTTGTTCGTAATCCAAGGCTCACAAGCGCTTTATGAAACGGCTCCACCATCATCACCATTCCCGGTCCTCCACCATACGGCCTTCCATCAACCGTGTTATGTCGATCAATCGACCAATCGCGCAATGAATGTGCGCGAAAATCTAAGAGTTTCTCCTTTACCGCACGACCCAAAATAGATGCGCCGATATACTCAGAAAAAACCTCGGGGATAACCGAGAGAACATCAATTCGAAGCGTTTTTTTCTTTGCCATATATTGATACCAAAAATCGTGAGAATAATCCCACGATTTTTGCTTTCTGTCACGCGTTTAGATCCCAAGGTCTGCAAGATCTGCATCCGAGACAAGTCCGGCATCGCCGTGAGTCTCTTCAACTTCGCGCTCAGGTCCCTTGCTCTCAAGATGCGCTCGGCGTGCACCTTCTGGTTCAAATACCTTCAAGTTCACACGAGCATTGTCCTTTGCACCAACAATCTTTAGAAGCGTACGAAGTGCGCGGGCTGTTTGCCCCTGTCTTCCAATCACATACCCCATGTCATCTTGATTGATATGGAGCGTAATGAGAACGCCTCGTTCATCAACGGTTCGTTCTGTCGTAACGTCTTCCGGGTGATTCACGATAGATTTCACCACATGCTCTATAAACGCCTGATCTTTGTGTTCTGCCATAATTGGCTACGTTAAATTGTGAAGATCCCACATTTTGGGACATGGCGAGAGGATAGCACAGAGGGTTAAAAAAGAAAAAGAGCGGTTATTCCGCGCTCTTTTCTGTTTCTGCTGGAGCCTCTTCTGCAGGCGCCTCTTCTGTTTTCACTTCTTCTTTCGGTGACTCAGCCTCAGGGCTTTCTTTTGGCGCTTCAGCCTCTTCAGCCTTTGCAGAAAGGGCGGCGGCCTCTTCAGCCTTTGTCGTTTCTTTGGCCAATTCCTTTTCAGCTATTTCCGTAGCTTTTGCCTCTTCAGCCTTTACCTTTGCTTCTTCTTCCTTTGCTTTTGCCTCTTCAACCTTTGCACCCATTTTTCCACGTCGCTTTTTCGTCAGGTGAACGGTTGTGCGTTTTTCTCCTGTGATAACTTTCTCATCAATCAAGAGATTCCACACCGTATCTGTTGGACTTGCACCTTTTTCAATCCAATATTGAATTCGATCTGTCTTCAATTGAGTCGTTCGTGGAGTTGTGTGAGGATTAATGCTCCCCAAAATCTCAAGCGCATGACCCCATGGATCACGTCCTTTTTCCATAACCGTCAAACGGTACATGGGCAATTTCTTTTTCCCTACTCGGGTTAGTCGAATGGATAACATTTTTGTAATTCGTAGCGCAATGCGCGTAACTTTATCTTAAATGAGATTGATTCGCGTTACGTATGAAACGTTTCGCGGTCGATTGAGCATGTCGACGGTGAGCGGATAATAGGATTTTTCACTTGTTTTGTCAACAGATCAGTACAAAAAGACCCCGTCATGCAGGGTCTTTTTGATCATTCTCGCTTTCTACTTAAGATTCAGACTCTTCAGAAACTGGGTGCATCGGACGAAACCCACGTCGTTTTGCTCTAAAATCCTTTATTTTTGGCTTCATTTCGGTACGACGATCCTTTTGGATCTGTCGACGTTCTTTGATGTTCTCAATTTGACCTTGATGCTTTGTTCGTATTTCTTGGAAAAACGCCTTTTGGGCATCCTCTCCTTGCGAACAGATCCCATCAAGTCTCGCGAGGATCTCGTCGACTTTCGCCTTCATGTCCACGAAGTGATTCTCCTGTTTTGCCTGCATTTCTACAAACCGCGCACGTGCCTCATCCTGCTTCTCCGCAGGGAGTTTCGCAATACGCTCTTCAAGATTTCCTGCCATCTTTTCTCGCATTTCTGCGAACTTTTCTGGCCCATTTTGCAAACGATCCTTCATTAGAGA
The DNA here is from genome assembly GCA_024654265.1 of bacterium. Taxonomy (GTDB): domain Bacteria; phylum Patescibacteriota; class Patescibacteriia; order 2-12-FULL-60-25; family 2-12-FULL-60-25; genus JANLIO01. The sequence goes on from JANLIO010000064.1 coordinate 8,048, forward strand.
AACACGCTCTTCACATGTTTTCGGAGTTTGATCAGGTCGAGTTGCGTTCTGCGCATTCTGTGCAAATGTGATGAGCGGAGTCGCGACAATCGCCACACCCGCACCCACGAGAGAATAAAAAACTGCTTTTTTCATACTCATTTTATTTATGCGACTAACATGTCGCCTTCATCCGCAACATACCGCCCCCAAAAGAAAATGTTACACCTCAGATAAAAACCGTTCCGCTTCGAGCGCTGCCATACATCCAGTTCCCGCCGCTGTGATTGCCTGACGATATTTCGAATCCTGCACATCACCCGCCGCAAAGACACCGGGAATTTTTGTTGCAGTAGAATCCGGATTTGTTACAAGGTATCCACGTTCATCCATCTCTAATTTTCCTTGAAACATTTTTGTGTTCGGATCATGACCTATGGCCGCAAACACACCATCAATCGGCATCTCTCGTTCCTCCCCTGTGACCATGTCTTTCAAACGGACACCTGTCACTTTTCCATCTTCAACCCCCAAAATATCAATAACATCCGAATTCCAGATCACATCAATTTTAGGATTTGCCAGAACGCGCTCCTGCATAATTTTTGACGCGCGGAATGCATCACGTCGGTGAACAATGGTTACCTTCGATGCAAACTTCGTTAAAAAACCCGACTCCTCCATCGCCGAATCACCACCACCAACAACAATTACATTTTTTCCTTTAAAGAAAAAACCATCACATGTTGCACACGCGGAAACGCCTTTCCCATACAATTTTTTTTCACTCTCTAATCCCAACCGTCGCGCTGATGCACCTGTTGAGATGATAATAGAATTCGCCTCGTATGTTTCACCCTTTGCGGTAACCTTAAACGGACGCGTAGAAAAATCGACCGAGTCGACAACCTCAGAAATAATTTCAGTTCCAAAGCGCTTCGCTTGCGTTTTACACTTTTCCATCAGCTCTGGCCCCAAAACACCCTCCGGAAATCCCGGAAAATTTTCCACGTCTGTCGTCGTGATCAACTGACCGCCCGGTTCACTCCCTTCAAAAAGAAGAGGTTTCAATTCTGCGCGCGCCGCATAAATCGCTGCCGTCCAACCGGCAGGGCCTGACCCAATAATGATAAGATTATGCGACATGTTTCAACATTTTTGCCTTTAATGCGTCCTTTTCCAGCGATCCGCCGATACGCTCAACCTCTTGCCCATCTTTAAAGATGATAAATGTCGGAATCGACATAATACCAAACTTCTGAGCCGTCTCCCCGCTCTCATCAACGTTCATTGCTCCAATCTTTATTTGCGACGCGTCCATTTCATCAGCCAATGCTTCGATAATCGGATTCATCGCACGACACGGCCCACACCACGGCGCCCAAAAATCAACCAAAATAGGAACAGAAGATTTTAAAACTTCTTCTGCAAAATTATCATCTGTTATTTCAATTTTCATATGACAAAAGGTTACCTCCGCGAATAAGAGTCGGCAAGTCTTTTGATCTCAATGTTAAGTAGTCCTTAGTCTTGAGCCCTGGATCCTGAAGCGGAGCGTGGAGCGTGAAGTGTGTAGTGCGGAGCGTGGAGCGTGGAGCGTTGCATTTTTTTTCTTGTCATCCTCGGGTTTAACCCGGGGATCCAGAATCAAAGAAACTCTTTATCTCACTCCTACCTCTCCCCTTGGAAGGGGAGATATAGAGGGGTTTAGGAGAAACCTCCCCGCTCCCCTCCTTAGTAAGGAGGGGATTTATCTAAATTCCAAATTCCAAATTCCCTTCTAAAAAGGGATCTCTCCATTGCAGTCGAGATGACAGGAGTGAGAAAAGGAATCTCTCTGCGGAGTTTACCCCGTATTTCTTAACGGGGGTCGAGACAACAAAACACCCTTCGCACCTACAGACTCAATTAACGTTGCATCGTAAACTCTCGCTTCTTTGTTTCCTGATGATAAATTTCTAAACGATCACCAACTTCAATTTTCGTCTTTCCTTTAAAGGAAATTCCACATTCTTGCCCCGCATGGCACTCCTTTGAGGATTGCTTTCCCGTTTGCAATGAATCCACTATCCCCTCACCAATTGGATCTTCTCCACGCCAAACGCGAATTCGCTCACCTGAAACAACTTTCCCCTCCTTCACACGACATCCAACAACCATACGATCTGTTTCCGTTCGGAAAATCGCCGCAACTTCGACACTCCCCAAATCTTCAACAAATGTTTCCGGAGGTACCAGTTCATTCAAACGGCGCACAACATCATCATACAATTCGTAAATAGTTTTCGGTGTTGCAACGTCGACATCCTTTTCAACAGCAAGTGCTTTTGCTTTTGGCGTAAGGACAACGTTAAACCCGTACAACACAGAAGGCTGTGATGTTTCTGCTCGCAAAATATCACCCTCTGTAATATTTCCGAGCCCTTTTTGGATTACCTCTGCAGCGACATCCTCATCTTTCACTTTTTCCAACATACCAAGCAGTGCCTCAAGTGATCCAAGGACATCCGTACGCAACACAATATTCAATTTTACACGACTCTTCTTTCCTTCGTCCGAAGAACTTTCAGGTTGAATTGTTTTCGTTGCAGATAACTGGCTTGCGACTTGGTATGAACTCTTGATCTTCTTTACTTTTAAATCTTTTGGATTATCAGGAATTTGTAAAATATCACCCACGGATGGTGCCACCTTAAACCCCAAAATCTTTACCGGTGTTCCCGGTGTCGCCTCAGTCAAATTGTCACCGTTCCAATCTCGCATGGCGCGTACTCGTCCATACGCTGCATCATCAATTCCAAGGTGATCATTTAGCTTTAGAGTTCCGGTTTGGATCAAAACAGTTGCAACAGGCCCCTCGCCTTTATCGACATGAGATTCCACAATCGTGCCCACCGCGTGTCGATTTGGATTCGCACAAATCGTTTCCGCATTCATATCCGCAACCAAAAGCAGAATGTCTAACAGATCATCAATCCCTGTTCCGTTTTTCGCAGAAATTTTCACGATCGGCACTGTGCCTCCCCATTCTTCAGTAGTAACGCCCTGCTCAGAAAGTCCGGCAAGCACGCGTTCAGGGTCAGCTTCTTCTTTATCCATCTTGTTCATGGCAACAATAAACGGAAGCTTTGCCGCTTTGATAATATTCAACGCTTCTACCGTCTGTGGCTGAACGCCATCGTCAGCTGCAACAACCAAAATCGCGATATCAGCGACACGAGCACCACGCGAACGCATCACGGTAAACGCTTCATGCCCCGGCGTATCAATGAATGTCATCTTTCGATCCTTTTTTACAATCTGGTATGCGCCAATGTGCTGAGTGATGCCACCTTGCTCACCCTCAGTAACGTTTGTCGATCGGATCGCATCAAGTGTCTTCGTTTTTCCATGATCCACATGTCCCATCACAACGATAATCGGTGGACGAGGAATACAATCCCCTTTTTCATCTTTTGCAAGAAGGTCTTTCAACTTATCATCTGACTCTTTTTCCATTTCCTGCACTCCACTCTGCGCATTCGCCTCTTCCGGAGTTGCTTCATATCCAAGTTGCTCTGCAATAATGGCCGCTGTTTCAAAATCCAAACGTTCATTTTGTGCTGCGAGAATTCCCGACTTCATCAATTCTTGGATAACGCGCGTAACAGGCAAATTCAATTTACCGGCAAAATCCCGCACCGTAACCACAAGCGGAAGCTGAACTCGCTTCACCTCAACGGGAACAGACGGGTCCACTTTCTTTGAACCAACAACCAATTTGTCACGAAGTCTTTCGCGTCGTGCGTTTTCGTTCCATGTCCGCATGATCTTATCCGCCATGCGATTATCCACTTTAATCGCGCGTCTCCCAATATCAAAACCGAGCACCGGTAATTTTTCGAGGAGCTCGTGGGGAGTGACACGCAAACGACGCGCGAGTTCAGTAACGTTCATGGCTCGCATCCTATAGAAAATCGGGGTTTTCGTCAACCAAAGCGGGTAGGCAAATCCACAGGAAGACTGTTAGGATACACGCATGGATAACCTCCTCCTTATTGATAAACCGCCAGGATTTACGTCACATGATGCGGTGAACGTCATTCGCAAGCATTTTCAAACAAAAAAAGTTGGCCACGCCGGTACGTTGGATCCATTTGCAACCGGGCTTTTACTCATTGGTGTTGGAAGTACAACAAAACAACTTGGAGCGCTTTCCGGCCTTCCAAAAACATACGAGGCAACCGCTCGCCTTGGCGCAACGTCAACAACGTTTGATCCAGAAGGAGATGTGACGATAAATGCTGAGTGCAAAGAATTAAACACTGAAGTTATTGAACGTGTTTTTGATCAATTTCGCAAAGGATATGAACAAAAGGCACCCATTTACTCTGCCAAAAAAATAAAAGGGAAAAAGCTCTACGAAATGGCTCGACGAGGAGAAGCAACAGAAGAAGATCGACCATCTAAATTTGTTGAAATCACCAAACTTAAAATCATCACATTTAACCCAGGGCACAAGACGCAGGACGCAGGATCCCCCTCATTGCCAAGCCTTAAATTTCGCGTCACGTGTGGATCCGGAACCTACATTCGCTCGCTCGCAGATGATATTGGTCATGCCCTTGGCTGTGGCGCATATCTCACCGCTCTCCGCAGAACGGAAATCGGGCCTTATCGGATTGAAAAAGCTATCCCGTTAGAAAAATTTCGCTAAGCGATCAACATCTCGACAATCTTTCTCGATACTGATAATGTGCTCGTACCGACCATTACTCTTTATTTTGACCCGGACGCGCATACGGATGAATTGGTTGCGGTCGGCCTCTGGAATCATTGAAACTTCGTTTTTCGGAAATTTGCTTCTTGATTTGTACTTATTGGAGCTCTTCATACAAAACTTTGAGCTACTCAACCGGAATACGATTTTCGGATAAAAAGGCCGTAAAGCAATACATTTCAACAAAATCTTTATCAAGGGTGTCTTCAAAATAGGCTCCTCAAAAGATCTTCCGTGACCGTTTCGGGCGATGACAATTATGCCAACCGCCCTATTTTCTATTTTGATCGGATGCGGAATCGGATACGCGACCGCAACCTATCTTACCGGTTCGAAAAGCAAAAAGAATCAAGCAAAGATTGAAAAAGCTGAACGTGAGTCTGAAAAACGTATTCACGAAGCTGAGCAGAAAGAAAAAGAAGTGCTTTTGCGTGCAAAAGATAAAGCAGTGCAAATCTTGGAAGAAGCACGAATTGAAGAAAAAAAATCCAACGAAGAAATTCGACAACGCGAACGGACGCTTGTTGAACGTGAGGAAGGATTTGGCGCAAAACTTATTTCAATTGAAGAGACCCAAAAAGAACTTGTTTCAAAAGAAGCGCTTCTTGTAAACGAAGAAAATCGATTAAAGGAGATGCAAGCAGAAGAGGCTGTGAAGCTCGAAACCATCGCAGGGATGACGCAGGATCAAGCACGCGATCGTTTACTGGAAGTGATTGAAGAAACGCATCGTGACACCCTTTCATCGCGAATGCGTAAGCTAGAGGAAGAAGAGTCAGATACGATTGATCGAAAAGCGAAGAATATCCTTGGTGTTGCCATTCAACGAATTGCGGCTTCCCATGTCGTTGAAACAACAACAACGCATGTTGAGCTTCCAAGTGATGATATGAAGGGTCGCATCATCGGTCGTGAAGGACGAAACATTAAAGCGATCGAAATGCTGACAGGCTGTGAGTTGATTGTTGATGACACACCGGGGATGATCACCATCTCGGGGTTTTCTCCAATTCGTCGCCACGTTGCAAAACGCGCGCTTGATAAGCTCATCAAAGATGGTCGAATCCATCCGGGACGCGTTGAAGAATCTGTTGAAGAGGCGAAAAAAGAGATTGCTATCGATATGAAAAAGGCGGGTGAAGACGCATTGTACGAACTCGGCATTTCCATGGCGGGGATTGATCCAAAACTCGTGCAAATTCTGGGTCGCTTAAAATATCGAACATCGCACGGTCAGAATCAACTTGTCCATTCAATGGAAGTCGCCAATCTTTCCGCGCTCCTTGCAGAACAATTAGGAGCTGATGTAACAATCTGTAAAAAAGGTGGGTTGTTCCATGACATTGGAAAAGCCGTTGATCACGATTTGCAAGGTGGACATCCTGAGCTCGGCTACCAAATCATGAAAAAGTTCGGATTCCCAGAAGAGATCTGCTACCAATCCATCGGTCACCACGAAGATAAACCAAAAACATTAGAGGCAGTCATCGTAAAAGCAGCCGATGCCATTTCCGGAGCACGACCTGGTGCACGCAAGGATTCACTCGAACTCTACGTAAAACGATTGGAAGAATTGGAAAGCACAGCGTTATCATTTGAAGGCGTTGTAAAAGTATACGCCATCCAAGCAGGACGAGAGATCCGCGTTTTCGTAAATCCTAAGGCTATGGACGACTACGGCGCTGCGCAATTGGCCCAAAATATCGCAAAGAAGATTGAACAAGAATTAAAGTGCCCCGGTGAAGTTCGTGTCACATTGATCCGCGAAACGCGCGTCATTGAGTACGCTCGCTAAACAGCGGATTTGCACTTCAAGCTCAATTTCGATAGGATTTAAGTATGCAATGGATTAAAGCGTTTTGGACGCCTCGATCCTAAATCCAACATCATATGAACAAAGCTGAATTAATCCGCGTGATCGCCGAAAAAACCGAGGTCACAAAAAAACAATCTGAGGACATGGTTGAAGCTTTTGTTGATATTGTTACAAAAACACTTCAAGATAGCCATGAAGTTACTATTGCCGGTTTTGGAACTTTTTCTGCGAAAGAGCGGAAAGGACGCGTAGGTGTGAATCCGCAAAATCCAACTGAAAAGATTCAAATTCCTCCAGTCACTGTTCCGAAGTTCAAAGCTGGAAAAGGATTAAAGGATGCGGTGAAACACGGGCATCAAGAACCAGAACCACAAACACTAGAAAGCACACCATCCAATACTGAGGAGGCTCCAGAGCAAACGACGGATGAACAACCAACAATCTAACCAAGAAAAAACATCCCTGAAATTCAGGGATGTTTTTTTATTCTGCTTCCTGAACAAATAATTGTATTGTCTCAACAATATCTTCTTCCGGAACAAACCTTCCCTCTTTTTGATCTCTTCGTTTCCACTCCACAGCGTTCTCCTCAATCGTTCGAGCTGAGATGACGAGTCGAAGTGGCATTCCGAGTAAATCCGCTTCTCCAAATTTCTCGCCAGGCGACACATTTTCCCGATCATCCCACAACACATCCACACCTCCCCCAGTCAAACGTTCATACAAATCTTCCGAGGCTGTTGTGATACGCGTTTGAACGGCCGGATCTTTTGCTGACAGTGAAACAAGATGAACCGGCATTGGAGAAACACTCTTTGGCCACATAATCCCACGATCGTCATGTTTTGCCTCTACAATCGCGCCAACAAGCCGAGTGATCCCAATTCCGTAGCACCCCATAAAAACGCGCTGTTGCGAGCCGTCTTCCATTTGGACATCAAACTTGAATGAATCCGTAAACCGATGTCCGAGATCAAAGATGTTTCCGGCTTCCACTCCTTTCACTAATCCAAGTGATGCGCCACACGCCTGACATAAATCCCCTTCTTTCAATGTTGCGATCTCAACATTTTGAGCAAACTCACAGACGGGACATGCGAGAATCAAATCCTCCCCTGCTGGAGTGATAATTTGGAATTCATGTGAAACTTTTTTCGTGAAATCTCCACCCGATGCTTCCGTAATTTTCACATCCAACCCACATCGCTTAAAAATACGAACATACGATTTCAAAACCTTTTGATAGTACGCGTCCAGATCCTCCTGACTGGTATGAAATGAATAGAGATCTTTCATCCCAAACTCGCGACCACGGAGAATACCGCTTTTTGCTCGTAATTCATCGCGAAACTTCGATTGAATCTGATACACAGCAACCGGAAGATCGCGATATGATTTTACAAACTGCTGTACAAGTGGGGTAACGATCTCCTCGTGGGTTGGCCCAAGCGCGTACTCTTTTCCCGTTTGGCTCTTCAGCTTAAACAACACATCAAAATGATCCCAGCGATCCGTAGTCATCCACGGTTCTTTTGGTTGGAGCGCAGAAAGCAAAACTTCTTGCGCACCAAGCGCATTCATCTCCTCTCGAATAATGTTCTCGACCTTCCGAAGCGTTCGAAGCCCAAGTGGCAACCACGAATACACTCCCGCCATTTCTTGATGGATAAACCCGCCTTGCGTCAAAAACCGCGCATTCGCGGATTCAGCGTCTGCCGGCGGCGTTTTGGACGCCTTGGAAAGCAATCGGCTCATTCGCATAATTTCTGCTTTATTAAAACTTAAACGGCGAGTTGAAAAACACCAACCTCTTTATTAATTCGCTCTTCGCTCCTCCCACGCTCAATCTCAAGATCATAATGCGCCTGCAAATTCAGCCAAAATTGCGGCGTTGTACCGAAATAACGTCCGAGCCGAAGTGCGGAATCCGCAGAAACCGCCCGAACACCATGGACAATCTCATTGATGCGCCGTGCCGGAACACGCGTCTCTTTCGCAAGACGATATTGCGAGATGGCCAGCGGTTTCAGGAACTCATCGAGGAGAATCTCACCCGGATGTACGGGTTTTTTATTCGGCGTATTCATATTCAAGAATGGTAATCCGTAATTTCTACATTCGTCGCGTGTCCGTCATGCCATTGGAAGCACACTCTCCATTGGCGGTTTATCCGGATGCTGTATTGCCCCCGCCGTTTTCCTTTTAACGATTCGAGATGATTGGCAAGAGGGATGCTTAAATCGCGGATGTTGATTGCGGCATGGATCATCACGAGTTTTCGAAGCGCAACGCGTTGGATTTCGATCGGCAGTTTACGAGACGTTTCCCGAAAAAAAATACGTTCGGTTTCACGGTCACGAAAACTCATGATCATAATCCGGATTGATAATAACGCACTGCGTTATTATCTGTCAAATGACGTATGGATCGGCGGCTCATCTTGTACGATCCCTTCTGACTCCACACCGGCTTCGCGGACGTATTCATCCCACGCTCCATAAAGAATCTCTTTCAACGCAACAAGATTTTGATCCGGATCCAGTTCACCAAGATCCAAGTGGCTGTCCACGACCTCGTCCGTGATCTCTTTCCACATCTCCTGATCCATGACCCCTTGGTCACGCGCAAGATCGGAAACCTCTTTAAACAAATCATCGCGGTTTAGCGTATCGAGATTCATGTTCGGCGACATATCGTTGATCACATTCGGATTAATCCCTTCAGGATAAAACAAGAGGTCGAAGGAGTAAACAAAAAAACGCCGCTCGGGCGATCTTTATAGCAGTTTCAGATTTCTAGTTTTTGCTCTTGAGAAGTTATCTCGACTTGTGACAAGCACATACTTGCATGTCCATGACGGGTCTATGCATGTTAGCAAGATTACTTTGTACTGAGTCGAAAAAGTTCTAAAAAAAAGGCCCCCTGCGCACTTCTGTGCAGGGGCCGTTCTTAGGAACGCTCGGGATATAAGCTGTAGAACAGCTCTACAGCCTGCTCGGCAATACCCATCGCCTCGTTTGGTTCAGACACCGCGCCGTCCACGATCGCAAGCGCTCTATACGCAAGAGCAATCGCCTCTGGCGCATGCTTCGCTACCATCGCAACTGTTTGATACGGTGCAGCGTAGAATACCGCGCCGCGAAGGATTGTGATACCTGACAGCACGCGAATAGCTGCCTTGGCGCATGAACGAGCGAGCAATCGAGGATTGCTCCGAAATGGCTCGTTGATAACGCCAGATCGATACCTTTCCATAAGTATCTTTGCGCGGGCGGCACGTCCGTAAGCCATAGCCGCGACCGTGGGAAGATAGTCCTGGAAGTCGAGTTCTTCGCCCCACAGGAATAGCCCGGTCACCGCAATGATTCGAGCTCGACCTAAAGTCATCGCTTCCGGATTCTCTGCGTGAAGCGCCGCAAGACTGAGTGCCGAGTTGTTAACGAACGACACCTGGGGCCATGCTTTTCCAAGCTCCAATAATTCGCGCCGTCTCGGAGCTTCATCTTCAATGGTGAACTTGTTGTCTACAACGCCAACAATATCAAGATCGCTCACCCCTTCCGTCCATTCTCCAACGGCTACGCTGCCGATGAGAAAGACTGATCGCAGATCGGCGTGATGGCGTCGGTAACACGCTACAACATCATCTACGAGCGGACGAAGAACACTCGGGACTTCTTTGAGAACTTGAAATCCAAGTGTGAGACGCTTGGAGGAGTGATCCCCAATGACGTCCTTTTGTTCGTGCCCTTGGATTGTGTAGCGATTGGCAACTTCTCGCATGTATTTCATGCGATCGGGGAGAGACATCCCCATGAAGTGAATGGCGAACGGATTAGGTTCCATCGGCCGGCCGAGGTATCTTTCAAGGTACGGCTGGTTCCAACCTATAGGTACCCAGGCAGTGCCGTCCATGAATTCGTTCGGTGTATCAGGCATACGAGCACCCTCATAGTGTTCGTCACCCAAAATCCATCCGAGCGCTCTCATGACCGCACCTTGGTCGGCCCAGCGTCCTGCCGGCATACCGATTTCCATGGCTGTATCCAAAAAGCGAAACGCCTTTTCGGTGTTCTTAATCACCCATACGCCTGTATTGGGATTAGTTCTTTTTTCAGACGGCACCGAATGAAGCACAAGTCCCTGGTAGTCGGTCGCACCGAGTGAATCGAGAATGTCCGTGTCGGTGCGGCAAATAAGTATGTCTGCATCAAACCACACCACGACATCACTCTGTTCGAGTGCTGACCGCATTAGGCGCAACTTCTGCCATCGGACACTTTTAGCGGTCGCGCTCGATCTATCTGCGTCATCTTCCGTCACATACACCAACTGCATTCTGTAGCCATGGCGCTTTGCGTACGACTCGAAGAATGGTAGGGAAATGGTGGTAAGCATAGGTGCCATGTTTGGCCCCGCTGCAGTCACGATTGTCTTTCGCATGACGAACCTCTTTGTCAAAAATCAACCTTATCGCCCATCGCGATAAGGTTGCGCAATACTACAGCATATCCTCTCGCATCGTCAAGGGCATTGTGTGTATGTGCTGGCATGTTTTTCGTAACCTCCTCAGGCCAATACGCACGCTTCGCCTTCTCAAATGGTAATCCGTATTTGCCAGCCACGTAGGATTTAAGATCGAGAGCGCGAATGCTGTTTTTTTCATTTTTGAAAGGATTGCCGGGCGCAAATCTGAATAAGTACCAACTCACAAAAGTGTAATCGAGGCTTATTGGATTTGAAACGAATATAGCTTCGCGCCCAAGGTTGGTAATCCAAGTATAAAACTCAGTCATGACATGCTCTGGCGGTTCGGGATCTGCTGTAGCTTCCCTATGCGCTTCTGGATATTTGCTCCACCATTCGGTGACGACAGGATCGGGTGACGCATCAGGGATCGTTATGAGTTTGTGATAAAAGTGCGACAACTCTTCATTGGTAGTCGTAGCCACTGCCGCAAGACTAAGCATCGAATTAAGGCCCACCGCCGGTCCGTCGGCCTCGATGTCGACGACTATAAAGATTTGAGAGTCAGAAATCATACTCGTACGGGAATCAATAAATTGCTTTGATAAAATCATCTGTTGGTTTTCCTTACACCCTCGTCAAGTCAGCCAACTCAACCGCATCAATGTTCCGATCGCCTCGAACGCCACTCGGGCGTTCTTTTTATGTGGTGCACCGGGTGGGACTCGAACCCACGACCGTCCCCGAATGCTTTCGGGGCTGCTCCCCGCCGCAAGCGACGCATGCAGGCGGGCCCGCCTAAATACCCAAGGGTTTTTGGCGGGTACCAACTGAGCTAACAATCATCCTTGCTGGCGATCTTTATGTGGTGCACCGGGTGGGACTCGGACCCACGACCGTTGGCTTAAGAGGCCACTGCTCTACCAACTGAGCTACCGGTGCAAGTGCCAAGAGGATACGAAGAAAATGACAAAACGTCAAGAATCAACATTTAAAATTCTAAAAGCTTGTTCTCTACGGGTAAAACTTGATCCAACCCTCTCTTTACGCTATAAATCTCTCACGCGCACAACAGACATGCACCCGTAGCTCAGCTGGATAGAGCGCTTCCCTCCGAAGGAAGAGGTCAGACGTTCAAATCGTCTCGGGTGCACCATCGCGTTGAACGCGACCCGTCGCGTTGAACGCGATTTTGAGTAGAGTGTTGAACGACGTTAAACGTCGTGTGTAGAGATGTCGCGTTCAACGCGACCCGTCGCGTTGAACGCGAAAACAAAACACCTCGCTTCCTGCGGGGTGTTTTGTTTGAAGTTATTTCTTCGCTTTACAGTCTTTGCATCCTCCGAAG
>JANLIO010000067.1 GCA_024654265.1 bacterium
CCCTCTGCATCTTCCTTTCTAAAAAATCAGATGTCCGACATCCGATGAAGCTAGATTATTCTGTCATCCCCGTGAAAACGGGGATCCAGGATCAAAGAGTAATTCCTATTTAGATGAATCGCGCCATTATATCCTGAATCCCCGGGTTAAACCCGAGGATGACAGATGTATTCCACATTCCACATTCTAAATTCTAAATTCCTCACCCCCTTTGATTCTGGATCTCCGGGTTAAACCCGAGGATGACAGATATATTCTAAATTCCTTTTATCAAATTCCAAATTCTTCTCTCAAATGCTAACCTAGTTTGATGCCGGAATTTATCCTTCAGGGTGCGGTGAGTCTTCCGCAGAAACAAATTGATTATTCGAAAGAATTGAATCAGGAACAGCTAGATGTTGTGCTTCATGGGGAGGGGCCTTCATTGGTATTGGCGGGCGCTGGGTCTGGTAAGACGCGAACACTTGTGTATCGCGTTGCATATCTCATTGAACACGGAATTGATCCATCAAGAATTTTATTGTTAACGTTTACAAACAAGGCGGCGAGTGAAATGCTCACGCGCGTTCAAGAATTAACCGGATCTGATGCAAAGGGAATTTGGAGCGGAACATTTCACTCGGTTGCAAATCGAATGCTCCGAATGCATCTTTCGGCGATTGGGGCGCCGTCGTTTACCATCCTTGATCAGGAGGATTCGCGTACACTCGTGAAGTCAGTCATGAAAGAACTGAAGATTGATCCAAAAGCGCGCCGTTTTCCATCGCCAAATGTTGTACAAGGATTGTTGTCATATCAACGGAACACGTTGTCCTCAATCCAAGAGGCAATTGAAATGCGTGCGGCAAATTTTGAAGACTGCTCGTCTGATATTGAAGAGATTGGACGAATCTATGATCGTCGAAAACAGGATGCACGATGTATGGATTTTGATGATCTTCTTCGCGCGTGGAGCGACCTATTGGATTCGGAACAGGGGAAAAGCATTACGCAACGATTTCAGTATCTTCTTGTCGATGAATATCAGGATACAAATGCACTTCAAGCTTCGATTGTTTCGCGTCTTGGCAAAGCGCATTCAAATGTATTAGTGGTAGGGGATGATGCGCAGTCTATTTATGCGTTTCGGGGCGCGGATGTGAAGAATATCCTTCAATTTCCAAAGGAGTGGCCTGATGCAAAAGTCTTTAAATTAGTGACAAATTATCGTTCAACACAGGATATCCTCGATGTTGCGAACACGTCACTCTCGCACAACACTAAACAGTTTAAAAAAGACCTTTTAGGCGTGCGTGATCGCGAGGTAAAACCGTGTATTGTTCCGGCAACAACAACGCGTCAGGAAGCGCAGTATATTGCAGAGCAAATCTTGGAATATCGTTCAAAAGGCGTTGCGCTTCAAAATATGGCTGTTCTATTTCGTTCAGCCGCGCATTCGCAAGCACTTGAGTTTGAATTAATGAAGCGTGACATCCCATACGAAGTTCGGGGTGGATTTAAGTTTTTTGCACGCGCGCATATTAAAGATATTTTGTCGTATCTTCGCGTGATCGAGAATGTCCGTGATGAATCTGCATGGTTACGAATTTTGCAGATGGAATCCGGAATTGGAAGTCAGGGCGCTACGACCATCGTGCGGATGATTACGGTTTACGATGAGCTTGATCGAGTCTTGAATGATGAAAATGCGGTCAGTGTTTCTTCGCGATCATCCATGGGCTGGGGTGCATGTCGCGGTGTACTACGACATGTGTCACAAGGAAACCCGCGTCCATCTGAGATGATCTCGCGCATTATTGAAACCGGATATTCAGATACGTTGGAACGAGAGTATCCAGACTGGAAAGATCGCCTTCAAGATCTTGAGGCACTTGAACAATTTTCGGATTCATATGATGACCTTACCTCATTTCTTGCGGACATCTCACTCTATGACAGTGTGACGGCAGTCCGTGAACGGGGAGCTCCACCGCAAGATGAGCTTTTGATTCTTTCCACAATTCACCAAGCAAAGGGGTTGGAGTGGGATACGGTTTTTATCATCCGCGCAAACGATGACGCCTTTCCAAGCAAGTACGCAGTTGAAGAGCATGAGATTGAGGAGGAACGTCGGCTTTTTTATGTTGCTGTGACACGCGCGAAACGACGCCTTTTTATCACATACCCACTTACCGGCGGTTTTGATGCAATGACGTTTTGTCGACCATCCATGTTTTTAGAGGAGCTTCCTCGTCATCTTTTTGAAACAATGGAGCTTCGTGAAGCAAAATCAACCTTGAACAGGTGGCAGAATGAGGATCGTGGTGAAGAAGTGATTCAATTAGATAAATATGGGGAACGATTGCGACGCATTGAGCCGGCATCATCCAAACGAGTATCAGGAACAGCAACGGTTTGGAAGAAGAGATGAAGATACTGCGAAAAGATGACAAAATACGAAGAACACGCTAGATTTACCCTGTTATGCGAAGTGCGAACATACGACTCCCCGGGCATCCCAACGCCATTTGTGACCTTTTAGCCGAGGCGGTTGTTGATGAATATCTTCGCCGTGATCCAAGTTCGCGCATTCGTTGTCGCGTTCATGGTGGTGCTGGCGCGCTTTTTGTTTCCGGAAATGTGCAGTCTTCTGCAGATTATGATGTTTCACGGGTTTTGCAACAAAAATTAGGTGATCTTGGTGTTACAGAATCGCAGGAGATATTTGTCGCGCTTGAGGCAAAGGGAAAGGATGCACGAGGAAGTCACCTTGCGTTTCAAGGTGGGCCTGTGAGCGTTGTTGGTGGTGCGTTTCGAGAAACTCCCGAGCGTATTCCTGAACCGGTTGCAATGGCTCGCCGTGTGGCACAGTGGTTGAACGAGAAGCGACTTTCAGATCCGGATTGGTATTGGCTTGGTCCTGATGGTGAGGTGACGGTTATTGCGGATCGGCGATCGCCAAGTCGAATTCATCTTGAAGTTGAACATGGAACTCAATCTTTGGATGATGTCCGGCTGAATATCGAAGACGGCCTTCGAAGTGTTGTGGCTCGTTCGATTCCGATTACTGTGAACGCATCGGGTCCGCGAGAAGTACGTGGATTGGAGTCATTTTCCGGTTCATCGGGTCATCCTCCAAATCCCTATGGTTCCGTTGTTCCCGGCCTACCTGACATGGTAGGATGTGATCCACATGCTCCTGAAAAAGCCGGCACATGGCTTGCACGGCATGTTGCACGAAATATCCTTGCGCGCGGTGAGGCAAAGGCCGTTCTTGTTCGTGCTCTTTATTATCCCGGTGACGCGCGACCATCACTTCTTCGTATTTGTGATGAACGTGGGCGCGAGATGGGTGAAATAGAACAGGCAAGAGAAATGATGGATCTTCGTATCGTGATGCGAGATTGGTGGAGGCACCAGTTAAACGTTGATGCAATGATGTGGAGTTTTCTTGGAACAATTGGTCTGCCGTGGGAGGAGTAGAGTACGAAAGAAAAAGAACTAAAGAATTTGATTATGCTATTCTATATGAATTCACTGAAGAAGATATCGGCTCTCGTTTTTGGTTCGGCATTACTCTTGGGTGCAGGTTGCGCGATTGGGAATTCGGATCAAAAAACATTTAAGGTCGAGGTTCAGCCATTAGAAGAAACACAGAAAGTCGCACCTTCCGAAGTACCACAAAATGATACGACACAAGACGAAACAACTATGAATACTCAAGACGAAACAGGTAATGTGGATGGAGCAGAAGAAACGTCTCAGACCGTGGCAACATGTACGGTTGTGCCAACACCACCAACACCGAGTCGCGTGAAGAAACCGTTTGATGGAAGAGTTCTTCCTGACGCGGAAATTCTTGCAAAACAGGTTCGGATTAAAACAGTAAAAGGGGATATTGTTTTTGAACTTTTACCAGCTGAAGCGCCGTGCGCTGTGTCTAACTTTGTAACACTTATCAAACAAGGGTATTACGATGGGCTTGTTTTTCATCGTGTTGTCCCAGGTTTTGTGATTCAAGGTGGAGATCCGGTCGGAGATGGAACAGGGGGACCTGGGTATCGATTTGGTGATGAGCCGGTGAAACTCTCGTATGACAAGGGGATCGTTGCAATGGCAAATGCGGGACCAAATACAAATGGATCACAGTTCTTTGTCATGTTAGAAAGTCAGTATCTTCCTCCGCAGTACACGATTTTCGGACGTGTTCTTGCAGGGCAAGATGTTGTGGATAAAATTCAAATGGGGGATGTCATGGAGTCTGTAACGATTGAACCGATAAAAACCGCTTCTTAACTATGGCGAAACGACGACAGAAGGAATTATATAAAAATCCAAAAAAAATCATTGTTTTTGGATTCGTGAGTCTCTTTGTTGTCGTTGGGTTTACTGTATTGCTTTGGAACCCGATTCATCAGTTTGTGTTGGGTCGAACAAAGGCAAACCTGCCGAAAGCAACTTCATTTGGAGAACAATTTGTCCCACCTGCAAACTCAAATTCGAATTCCGATCAATCCGGAGATGTTCTTGTGCCGTTTGAAGGCGGAATCTCAAAATCAGAAAATTACGTTCTTGAAACTGCGCCACAGAAAAAACCGCCAAGTGCAACCGATCCACTCGCATACGCGGGCGCACTTCCGAATTCCGTGAATTTGGATGTTCCATTTACGTCGCAAGCACCAAATGCAGATTGGAGCCTTCCGTATCAAGAGGCGTGTGAGGAAGCGTCTGCAATCATGGTCGATGGATACTACAAGGGGATGAGTGGAAAGATTGACCCTGCAGAAGCGGATCGTAAAATTCAGAGCCTAACGCTCTATGAAAAGAGTTCATACGGATTTTACGAGGATACAACAGCGGAAGAAACAGCAAGATTTATCCGTGATTACTTTGGGTACACCGATGTTCTTGTTCGTCCTTTTTCAAGCGTAGAGGATTTGAAGCGACCGCTTGCACTTGGGTATCCGGTAATGATTCCGTCTGCCGGGCAACTTTTAGGAAACCCGAATTTTAGCGGTGACGGTCCTCCGTATCACATGATTGTGCTCCGCGGGTATACACAAAATGTGTTTATCACAAATGATCCGGGTACGCGGAGAGGAGAGAGCTACACATATTCGTATGACACAATCTTGAAGTCCGCTCACGATTGGACCGGTGACAAAAATACGGTGCAACAAGGCGCGCGGGTTATGATTGTGATTTTACCGAATAAATAAATTGAATAACGGCGTAATTCGTAAGGCGACGTTGTTGGGTTTGTATGGATCAATCAGAAAAAATGAATCGAATGAAGGCCGGTCTATTGGTTCTTCTTTTGGTTGTATTCGGCGTTATCCTTTCACTCACTGTGCGAGTAAAAAATATGCGTGAAATTCGTGAAGTCCAAACGAGCTATGATAGATGAACGATTTTGTTCAGTAAGTGACTTTGTTCAAACAATGAACGCGGTTCTTGGCGAATCGTGGGATATGTCGTATGCGGTGGAGGGCGAAGTTTCCGGGTATCGCGTATCACGAGGACAGTGGGTGAGTTTTGATTTAAAAGATGAAGATGCTCTTATTAATATTTTTTTGCCGGTGTGGAATCTGCAAATTCCGGTGGAGGATGGCATGCGCGTGCGTGTGTATGGCAAGCCAAGGATTTATCCGAAGTTTGGTAAATTTTCACTTTCTGCTGAGCGAATTGTTCCTGCGGGAGAAGGGGAGTTGAAAAAAGCATTGCAGGCACTTCGAGCGTGTTTGGAATCTGAAGGTCTTTTTGATCCATCACGCAAGCGAGAATTACCACGATTCCCCGAGCGTGTTGCGTTTATTGGTTCCAAAGAAAGTGCAGCCTACGGCGATTTCGTTCGCATTTTGGGTGAGCGTTGGGGTGGAATGACGATTGATGTCTATCATGTGCTCGTGCAAGGGGAGCGCGCGCCAAAACAGATTATCTCGGCCATTCATTCTGCACAGGAGGGAACATACGACGCGCTTGTGATGTCGCGTGGTGGTGGATCATTTGAAGATTTGATGGCATTTAATGATGAGGGCGTGGCTCGCGCGATCCACGCATCAAAGATTCCTACACTCGTCGCGATCGGTCATGAGCGCGATGTGACGCTTGCTGAGGAAGTCGCAGACGTTCGGGCATCAACACCAACGGATTGTGCGCGGAGGTTGGTTCTTGATCGTCGAGATGTATTGTATGAATTGCAGGTCGCAGGTGACACGATTGACCGTGCCATCCTGTCGATGGTTGAAAAGAAAAAGGGATTACTGACGCGCGCTGTTTCTGCACCGTCTGTGTGGCTTCGAACGCATCAGATGAATGTCAAACATCTTGCAACACGAACAACCTTGGCTTTTGAACAGTGGTTTGGATCGTTTACAGATCGACTTGAGATCATATCGCGTATGATGACGTCTTTTGATCCAAAAGCTGTTTTGAAACGCGGATATTCGATTATTCGAGGGGAGGATGGAAAAGGCGTCTCAAGTACACGCGACTTACGATTATTACAAAAAGTAACCCTTACGCTTGCAGATGGTGACGCAGAGGGTACAATTACAAAAATATAAATATGCCTCCAAAGAAAACAGAGAAAAAAATTGATGTTGAAAAAGGATTTAGTGAACTTGAGGAAATCACGTCGTGGTTTGAGGAGGGCGGTGGGGATTTAGATGAAGGCTTGAAGAAGTTTGAGCGCGCGGTCACACTCGCGAACGATCTAAAAAACCGCCTCAAAGAAGCGGAAAATACAATTCAGGACATCAAGAAAAGTTTCGAGGATTAAATTATCTTAAGTTATCCCCACAGATGTCGGACATCGGTGGGGATAACTGGATTGATCTTGAACGTTGGTTTGAAAAAAAAGGGCTGGAATCTTATTAAACCTCCGTTTTCGCAATCTTTATTATTAAATTCCACTGATCTTCAGTCACTGGTTGGACGGAGAGTCGTGGGTGGGTTGCGAGGGGCATGATATTGAGGAGATACGTATTTTTTATTTCTTCTAAACTCACAGGCCGAACGAGCGGAGTCACGGCTTCAATATCCACAACAAGCCATTTTCCTTCGGATGACGTTGGGTCGTCGTAAGCTTCTTTTGTGATGCGCGCAACGCCTGTAATCATCCGTTCTTCTCCGCTGTGGTAGATAAAAACAAGATCACCCTTCTTCATCTCACGGAGATTATTACGCGCTTGGTAGTTTCGAACACCTTCCCACATGGTTTTCTTGTCTTGTTCAAGAAGTTCCCATGAATAGATCTCTGGTTCGGTTTTGAGTAGCCAATGTGACATATTGTTCTTTAGAGTAGCATGTTCTTTTAATCCGGCTAGGTTATTGGATGCCCGATTTGGTGTGGGTTGACATTTATAGCAAATATCTCTATTCTATTGCCAACACTCAACGTCCTGAGACAGTAGCTGGTGGAAACACCTTAATTCGCCCCGAATGTTTTCGGGACTGGCTACCGAGGCTGTTGTTCAAGACTTCTTGTCTTTGCAACCCTACAGGACCTTAAACGTAGGGTGTTTTTATTCCAAAGGTCGGATTTAGACTTTGAACGAAGTCAATTATGCCAAAGACACGAGATGAAAAAGAAGGAATCATTCGTCGGTTGACGGATGAATTCAAGAACGCGGCATCTGTTGTTTTTGCAGACTATCAGGGTTTGTCGGTCACGGGAGCGGACGAAATGCGTTCCAAGATGCGTGATGCAGACGTGAACTACATGGTCGCAAAAAAGACATTGATCACACGGGCGGCAAAAGATGCCGGGTTTGATCTTGATGCATCGTCATTGAACGGGATGATTGGGATCGCATTTGGAACCGAAGATGTTGTTGCTCCGGCACGCGTTCTCGGCGAAATGGCGAAAACCACGACCGTGAAGTTAGTGGGAGGTATCTTTGAAGGCGAAGTTGTCGGCGAAGATAAGGTGATTGCGCTTTCAAAACTTCCATCCAAGCATGTATTGCTGGGTCAGGTTGTTGGAACGATTTATGCACCGGTTTCCGCTTTTGTACGAACGTTGAACGCGATTCGTGAAAAGCAAGAGGCAGGAGCTTAATTAACGAACAGTGAAGATCGAGGATAAAAAAAATTCTCGAACTTTCAACTTCAATATAATAATATGACAGACGAACAGAAAGACGAAGTCGTGAATAACACGGCGGAAGAAGTAAAGGCAGAGGTAAAAGAAGAGCCAAAAGCAGAAGAAGTAAAGGAAGAAGTGAAGGAAGTTGCTGTTCCTGCAGAGTTTAAAACAATTGTTGAATCAATTGAAAAACTCTCCGTTCTTCAGCTTGCTGAGCTCGTGAAAGTTTTGGAAGAAAAGTTTGGTGTTTCTGCCGCGGCCCCTGTTGCGATGATGGCATCTGGCGGTGATGCGGGTGTAGAAGAGAAGTCGAGCTTTGATGTCGAGCTTGTTGAAGTCGGTGGAAACAAGATCGCGGTCATCAAGGTTGTGAAAGAAATCACAGGACTTGGTTTGAAGGAAGCAAAGGATATCGTGGATGCGGCACCAAAGGTTATCAAGGAAGGTGCAGGCAAAGCCGAAGCCGAGGAAATCAAGGCAAAGATCGAAGAGGCGGGTGGAAAAGCCAACCTCAAGTAAGTCAAAAAAATCCCCGATTTATCTCGGGGATTTTTTTTATTTCATTTCGTGAGAACCGATTTTGATTTTACGGCATTGGTACGAGCAGGAGGCGCGTGCCGTCGATGACGATCATGCGTTTTGCGGTTTCATCTACTGCGATGTCGCGGAGTGCGTGGAATTCATCTGATGTCACCTGACTGCTCAGCGAACCGTCTTTGTTGAAGATCAATATTCGTTTTTCATCCGGATCTGTGATGACGATTTTCGTTGAATCAACATCCGCCCAAATGGAAGATGCAGATTTGAATTCCGGATCAACAGCGGAAATTGAGAACCCTTCTTGTCCGCCCGAAAGATATCGCGCAACGGTTCCATCTGATTTTAAGACGTACACATTGCTATCAATCGCAACGGAAACGGCGCCTTCAAGAGAAATGTTTGATGCTTTGATATAAGGACTTCCTGTTCCAAATCCACCGGTGATCGCATTTGATTTCCAGATTTGACCACCTACTCCATCAAGAACGTACAAACGTCCGGAATAGACGACAATGTCGCTGAGTTGATCTGATGGCGGGGTAAAGGAGAGTTTTTGAACGGTGTCTGTTTGAATATTGACGGAGTACAACGTGCCGGAATCCGTTGCGAATACGATTGATCGATCGCCGACAGAAGCCGTCGTGATGCGATTTGCGCCTTCTGGAAGTTGAATACGTTTTTGCGTCGTGTTTACAAGATCGATTTTGATAAGTTCACCCAATGTTCGATCAACGACGTAGGCAGTGTCTCCTGAGAGTGCTACCGCTTGAAGTGAACCATCTTCCACATTATCGAGTCGTGCGAGTTCGACGACATTCTCTGCAACACGAACCTTACGGAGTCGTTCATGCAATCCGTTGATTTCATCGTGAAGCGTTTTAAGTCGTTCCGTATGGTCGGTTGTATCGGTTGTCAGAGATGCGAGAATTGATTCGGCATCCTGCAAGTGTGTGATTGCGCGAGCGTCGTTTGCGTAAATTAAATCAGACTCAGCGCGCTGTCTGTGATCTGTCGCTTGCGCAAAACTTGCTTCCCACGCCACGCCTTGCGCTTCGATTCGAACATGTCGTTTCCAGAAGACAAAAGTTCCTGTGCACACAATGAAGATCGCACCTCCAATGAGAAGGAGACGTTTTCGTTTTTGTGTAAAGACACTTCCATGCCCTGCATTCATCCCGCGAAGGCTCGTGAGAAGGGCGATGTCTTTTCGTCGGAGTGAGAGGACCCGCGATTGAATCTTTTTTATTATTCCAAGAATGCCAGCGCCGGAGCGTACGGGTTTTGCACGACGTTCATTTTTCGGAGCCGTGTTTGGTGAAGGAACAAGTGAGGGCGCTAATTTTTCGCTGGTCTCACGTTCTGTCCGACGGAGCTCTTTGATAGACGCCGTGCTGTGATCATCTTCGCTGTCGGGTTCTTCACGTGTGGCTTCTGGCATGTTGAGTGCGCAACATGAGATAATCGCGGCAAGAAAATCATCCGGAATACCGCGTGACTCGAGGTCATTTTTTATTTCAAGCGCAGCCGTAACCGGTGGAAGCTGGGTGAGGCGTGTCTTCATTTCCATTTCTTTCCGCAGACGCTCAAGATTTGTGGAGCCAAGCATCAGCACATCGCCAGGCTTCATGTCACCGCAGATCAGAGAACCAAAGAATTTTTTTGGATCAACTTCTGATGGTTGCTCGAGTGAACCGAGAAGATCAAATGTTCGATAACTCCCATCTTCTTGTTTCTGTAAGAAGATGTTCATGAGCCGACCTTGACCGGCAAGACAGATGTGATTTGGCGACAATTCAATGAGAAACAAACTGACTCGACCCCACGTGATTGGCGTTGGCTCACCATCCAAAAAATCCGCAACGGCGTCGTTGACATGCTGGATTAACTTTTCAAAACGGGCGATTGGGTCACTTTCAACCTTTGCAATGAGATGCCGAGTTCGTTCGACCGATTCATTGATCACGTCTAATAAGCGCTCATACGCATACAATGTCGACGAGATTTCAGCCATGATTAGCAGCTTATTCGTCGATTTTCCTTTGCTGGAGCCGTTAAAGTGGAAT
Organism: bacterium; assembly: GCA_024654265.1. GTDB lineage: Bacteria > Patescibacteriota > Patescibacteriia > 2-12-FULL-60-25 > 2-12-FULL-60-25 > JANLIO01. Next base: position 10,672 of record JANLIO010000067.1, read on the forward strand.
AAGCCCAGGATTTTTTCATCACGCGGGCTATTCGCGACTTCCATTTCTGCAACTATGAATTGATCTTCGGTCATGGGATTGGTTTCCTCTCTATCC
>JANLIO010000029.1 GCA_024654265.1 bacterium
GTGATGTGTCGTTCTGCGCAGGCACGTGCAAAAGAACTTTCAACAAAAGACGTCCTGCATGAACAACAGCGAGTGGGTTGGCGTTGTATTCTTGATCGAAAACAGAATTCAAATGAAGTTGGTCCGCGTTGGGATCTTTGGATTTTGGTTTTTTTGGTTTTCATCATCCTCTCACGCACGGCTTCTGTAGCGCTATTCCACACATCTCTTTTAAATCGCGAATGGGGATTTTTTACTCTGGTGGATCATTGGTTCAGCGGTTACGGATACAGTTTCGTACCTGAACTTGGATGCGCGTCCGCGTATCGTTCACCGGGCTACCTTTTCTTTTTAACGGCTCTGTATAGTGTCTTCCGACCTGAGAACACGCTTGCTCAGGCGATTGCTCAAAATATTTTTGTGGTTGGTATCTTGTGGCTCGTGTATTCCGTAGGGAAACGCCTTGTTGGAAAACGCGCCGCTCTTATCGGAGGGTTTCTCATGGCAGTCTATCCGTATACTTTTTATCATTATACACAGTACTATCATACGTTTTTGTCGTCTTTCTTTTTATTACTTGTTATTTGGTTTGTATCGAAGTTGGCGGATACAAAACACTGGCGGAATGCGATTGGAGCCGGACTTTCAATTGGCGCACTTGCATATGTGCAGGGGACGATTCTTGTTGCGACGCCGTTTATTGTTCTTTGGCTTTTTTGGGTGTGGAAGTGGGATTGGAAGCGAACGATGAAAGCCGCAGTGATCATGGCGGTGTTTTCTGCGGGTTTGATTGCGCCGTGGACGTATCGTAATTGGAAGCAACTCCACGCCTTCGTACCGCTTACCACGGATTTGGGGCATGCCTTTTTTAAGGCGAATAATGAAGTGATTTATGAACTGACAAAACGCGGATATCCACAAGAGGTTGTAGATACGGTCACTGTTTCATCGACAGATCCAAATTATAAACAGTATCGATTGCCTATTGAGTTGGAAGAGTCATTTAAACGCGATGGTGTTTTTCGTGATTCAGTATATTGGACGGCATGGCATCCGACTGAGCCGGCATTGATTCGGTCGTGTGATGCATTCGTTTTAAATGAGGTTGAGTCTGATCGATATTGGAAGGGTCTTGCAAAAAACTGGATTTCACAACATTGGAGCGACGAGATGTGGAAATTGCAACTTTTAAAATTGAAAACCTTTTGGCAACCAGCGCTTTTCCCATCTGTGAAGATGGGCGCTCTGTGGTCGTTTTCTGGAAACCCGATAAAAGTATGGCTTGCGAGAAATGCGATGACTACTGCGTCAGCTGTTGTTATTTTTGGAGGATTCATCGGGATGACCATTGCCGTGCGGAAGCGAAAAAAAGATGTTTGGTTGGTTGTCCTTATTCTTTTCGTCTATAGTGCAATGCACACATTATTCGCTGGATATACAAAGTATCGTATCCCGCTTGATAATCTGCTCGCCATCTATGCTGGATCTTGTCTTATTCTAATATGGGATTGGTTTCGGGGTTCAGGGAAGCACGACATATGAAAATAGCTTATATTTCAAATAGCCGTTTTCCTTCTGAAAAGGCGCAAAGCGATCAGGTGATGGCGATGTGTAGTGCATTCGCAAAATTGGGACATGACGTTACTTTATTTGTTCCGGATCGGATACTTGTTGTTGATGAAGATCCATTCCGATATTACGGAAAGCCAAAATCGTTTCAACTAAAACGAATTCCATGCATTGATCTTTTACGATGGCCCCGCCTTGGGCGTTTCGCTTTTTGGTTACAAACATATACTTTTGTTCGAGCATTAAAATCACATCTCGCACTTTTTCAGCCAGATATTATTTACAGTCGTGAGCCGTATGTATTTGCGTTTGGCGCTCTCAACGGGCTTTCTGTTTGGGAATCTCATACAGTTCATCATTCGAGGTGGGCGAAGCGTTTTTTAAATGCGATTGATGCCATCGTAACACTCACGAACGCGTCGAAAGAATTGTTTGTAAAAAATGGTATTTCTCCGGATCGTGTGTTTATCGAACCAGATGCTGTAGATCCAGCGCTGTTTGATGAAATGCCAACAAGCGAGTCTGCGCGTAAACAACTACAACTTCCACAAGAGGATGTTGTTCTTTTGTATACGGGCAAGTTTTTAACGATGAACATGCCAAAGGGGCTTGATGAGGCGATTGAGGCGGTTGGAATTTTACGGAAACAAGGAAGGCGAGTGCGCTTGATCGCCGTGGGAGGTACAAAACAAGACATGGAGCATTACGAAAAGTACATGTCGAATGATGGGGTAACGCTTCTATCGCACGTTGCACAGAGTGAGCTAAAGATATTTTATGCCGCATCGGATATTTTATTGATGCCGTTTCCGTATACCGAGCATTATGCATTTTTCATGTCTCCATTGAAACTATTTGAGTATCTCAGAATTGGAAAACCGATTGTGGTAACAGATCTTCCAAGCGTCCGTGAGATTGTTTCAGAAGAAGAGGCTTTTTTTGCGATACCGGGTGATGTTCCGTCTCTTGTAAGCACGATCGAGACGATTATAGATCATCCAGAAAAATCGTTAGAATGCGCTAAAAAAGCAGAAATATTGTCGAAAAAATATACCTGGGATTTTCGAGCTTCTCGTATTGTCGAGTGGCTGAAGAATGTCCCTCCTTCATTGGGTGCATCTTTGCATCAAAAGCAGGATCAGCAGGGTATATTGGGTTCGTCTACTCAGAAATCATTTATAATCACGGCTGTTCTTCTTTTATTTCTTGCTGGTACGCGTGTACTCGCGTATTTCCTTTTCTCTGATTACGCCGCAAGGATTGGAGATCCTGGTTTTCGTATACTGGTTGGTAATTGGTTTCAAGGATATGGGTATACGTTCTTACACGAGACGGGATGTGTAACAGCATTTCGTTCTCCTGGTTTTTTGTTTTTTATTACAGGGATATATTTTTTGTTCGGATTTGAAAATTATCATGCTTTATTTTTGATTCAAGGCGCGATTGTGGTTTTAGCTGGGTATCTTTTGTATCGATTGAGTACGTCTATAAGTGGAGATCGTCGAGTCGGATGGCTTACCCTCTTCCTTTTTACAGTATGCCCGTATACTTTTTATCATTATACACAGTACTATCATACGTTTCTTTCAACATTTTTTATTGTTACTCTTGTTTTTGCATTGATTCGACTTGATCAAACGAAGCGTCTTGCGTGGGCCGTGCTTACGGGTATTGCGATTGCGTGTCTGGCCTACGTCCAAGGGACTATTTTGGTCGCTACACCTTTTTTGGCCTTGTGGCTGTTTATTCGTTGGCAACCAAATTGGAAAAAATCAATTGTCGCCATATTTATTATGGCGGGTGTTTCGATGGCGATGATTGCTCCATGGGCGTATAGAAATTGGACAGTGTTTCATGAGTTCATACCATTAACAACTGATCTTGGTTACGGACTCTATAAATCGAATAATCCATATTCATACGGATTGAATGCGCTTGGATATGCACAGGAGGTAATAAGCGGTGAGTCGATTATCAATCCAGAAGATCCTCTTGTTGAGAAATACTTTTTTTATCCTGAGGTTGAAGATGCGCTTCGAAAAAATGGTTATTATGTGACATCTACGTATGTTGCAGATTGGCATCCTCGTCCTCCCGGAAGCGTGAGTTGTACGATTCAACCACAATTATCTGAGAAAGAGTTTGCATCGTATTGGGTTGAGAAAACGTTTGATTGGATTCGATTACACTATTGGCCTGACTTTGTTCGTTTACAAGCCCAAAAAATTATTCAGTTTTGGTCACCTGGAATTCATCCAGCGAAAAAATCTCTAACACAGTGGCCTTTTGGTTCGCAGAAAAGTTTAGCGGACCTCGCGTTGTTTGCGCATTTTATTTTCATGACTTTTGTTGATCTCTTCGCTATCTTTGGAGTTGCTGTGATTGTTCGAGCGAAGCAGGTCGGAAAGTACGCGCCTATTTTTATCATCCTGATTGTGTATACCGTGATGCATTCCATTTTTGCGGGATATACAAAATATCGAATTCCACTTGATAATTTTGTATTTCTTTTTGCCTCAATCGCTGTTATTGATCAATATAAAAAATTTAGAATTCGTTATAGCGAACGTAAGGAGAAGGTGAAAAAGAAGGATCTCTGAATGAAATTTTAATTTTTTCACACTATCTATTTTCGAAAAAACCATTCATCTTCTCTCGTGAAATAAGCTTTAGATCGTGTTCAGTCATAAGCCTCACGAGCTCTTTAAATGTTGTTTTTGGTTTCCAGCCGAGGAGCTGTTCTGCCTTTGATGCGTCACCTTGCAGATGATCAACTTCGGAAGGACGGAAATAATGGGGGTCAATTTCAATATAAATTTTTCCTGTTTTTGCATCAATTCCTTTTTCATCGATTCCTGTCCCTTTCCAGACAAGGTCAATGTTCAGATTGCGACATGCTTCTTCGATGAATTCACGCACAGTATGAGAGGACCCTGTAGCGATAACCAAATCTTCTGGTGTCGGGTGTTGGAGCATGAGCCACATCGCCTCAACGTATTCTTTCGCATATCCCCAATCCCGTTTCGCTTCAAGGTTGCCGAGTTGGAGTACGGATTGCATGTTCAGTTTTACGCGAACAAGACCTTGAGTGATCTTTTTTGTAACAAAATTTTCTCCACGTCTTGGAGATTCGTGATTAAACAGAATCCCATTTACCGCAAAGATGTTATAGGCTTCGCGGTAGTTCTTTATAATCCAATATGCGTATAATTTAGCGACACCATATGGGCTTCGAGGATGGAAGGGTGTTTCTTCATTTTGTGGAATAAAAGGCGTTGAACCATAGAGTTCGCTTGTTGATGCCTGATAGAGGCGTGTTTTATTTTCAAGTCCGAGAATACGTATTGCTTCGACGATTCGAAGCGTACCAAGTGCATCTACGTTCGCTGTATATTCAGGTGTTTCAAATGAGACTTGGACGTGAGATTGAGCTGCGAGGTTGTAAATTTCATCGGGTTTATAATGGCTTAGAACACGAAGGACGCTGGAGGAATCATTTAGATCTCCGTATTCAAGACGAAAGCGCTCGTGACGTTCTCCGAAGTGGTGATGGATTGTATCAAGGCGCCAGCGATTAAATGTTGACGCTCGACGAACAAGACCAACCACATGATATCCTTTTTTAAGAAGAAACTCGGCGAGATAGGACCCATCTTGACCATTGACACCAGTAATTAGTGCACATTTCATATTGGTAGACATTAGGGATTGTGGCGTTTTTTGGCAAGTGGCGAGATTTGATTCATCATTTCTTGATTTGGCGTAGTTTCTGTGTTTTACTGATGGTAATATGGCTGACATGATACGATCTAGTGGTTCTCTACATCCGCGCATTCGTTCAGTCGAGACGATGAATTCACATATTCAGCCGTCATCGATTCTTGTTATTATTCCGACATACAACGAGAAAGAATGCATAGGTAAAATGCTACACGCGTTGAATAACAACACGCCATCTCCGGATATTCTCGTTGTTGATGATGGAAGTCCGGATGGAACAGCCGATGAGGTTTTTCGCATTTCGAGAATGAGTTCGCGTCGCGTCCACTTGATGAGACGAGGTGGAAAATTTGGTCTCGGAGTTGCTTATCTTGATGCGCATCAGTGGGTTCTTGATCATGTTTCTGAATTTTCCTATCAATATATTATCCAGATGGATGCAGATTTTTCGCATAATCCAGAATCAATTTCAGCTCTTCTTGCAGAGGCAGAAGTGCACGGCGTTTCTGTTGGATCTCGGTATGTTCCAGGCGGTTCTGCGCCAGACTGGGGTATGCAGAGATTGTTTTTGAGTTTTGCTGCAAATACATATCTCGGAAGCGTGCTTCGTCTTTTCTTTCCAAAATATCCGATACATGATCATACGTCTGGATTTATCGCGTGGCGACGTGACGCTCTTGAATCTGTTTTACAACATCCTATTTTTGGAGATGGTTATTCATTTTTAACTTCGTTAAAGCTCGTTGCTCATGAAGCTGGATTTACTCCTAAGGAAGTTCCCATTACTCTGCGTGATCGGAGAGTCGGTGTTTCAAAATTAAATCGTCATATTATGTTTGAGGCTTTTAAGACGCCATGGAAGCTTGGAAAAACATTCCGAAAAAAATCAGGAACACAGAAGGGGGACCATGATAACTCGGTAGAAATGTGGAACCGGTATTACACGTCCTCTGATGAGACTGGGAAATTTGCAAAATTAGTACATTGGGCAAGAGAGAATTATTTTGGAGATTTATTTGCGCGACGTGTGATTCAGCTTGGAGGATCTTCGACGTCATACCTGGAATTAGGTGTAGGAACGGGTCAAACACTTGTGCGTCTACAACAGCAGACAGGGGTTCGGTGTGTCGGAATTGAAAAAACACCATCAGCGCATGAACTTGGAAAAACGCTCGCAAAAGACTGTGAAATGATTTTAGGTGATGGCATGAATATGCCATTCCAAGACGCATCGTTTGACACGGTCTATTCATTAGGCCTTTTGGAGCATTTTTGTTTTGATGAACAAAATAGGTTGTTGCATGAGCAGGCACGAGTTGCACGTAATGTCGTTCTTATTGAAGTACCGACGCGTTCACCGCACATGCGTATGATTTTGTGGCTGAGTAGAACGATTCTTGGGAAAAAGGGTGTATGGGCAGACGAAGAGCTTTTTTCGAAAAAGCATTTTATGAAAAAATATCCGAATCTTCCTTTTACATATTACTTTGACTGGGCGAGTGGATGTATGACGTGTTGGTTCGTTTTGAAACCTGATGATATTCGAGCGTATGTCCCACGTTGATATCAAAGAATGGATGCGACGTTTGCCAAGAGCATACCGATATTTTGGATGTATTTTTTTGATCGTTCTTTGCACGGGAGTCGTTGCGTGGCTTCCATACTGGATTCTAAATGGACTTCATTTGCAAGATTTGACGGTATCTTGGTGGCGCGTGCCAGTGATGACGCCAGGTGTTTTTGATACATATGTATATTTGAACTGGATCGGTGAATCGGTTCGAGGATCTGCGTTTGGTGGATTGTTTAAGTGGTACGCTCTTTTATTAAAAAGTATCTGGAGCATGATGGCGTCGTGGTCGAGCGTTCCGGAAATATGGATTGTCACGCGGTGGATTTCATTGATTTTATTTATTTTAATTGTTCCATGGACGATGCGACTGTGGTCGAAGTGTTCGCGAAAAACATCTTGGGTAATTGCGAGTGGGCTATTTTTTGCGTTATCACTTTCGATCGGTTTAAGGCCAGGTGCGTATTCTTGGTATTTGCCGTTTGCTTTTTTTTCTATTGTCGGAACATCGTACGTTTACGAAAGTTTGAATCATGAGCGTGTTGCGAGAGCGTGCGTCTGGACGCTCGGGAGCTTGTTTCTCTCAATGCTTTATCCATGGTTTTTTCTTTTTGTTGGACTTTGGTTAGCTAGTATATGGTTTGTGTATTTTACGCGTCGTAATACGTACATGTATTTTGGCTTCGTCGTACTTTGCATTGGTTCAATATGTGGGATTGCACTTCCGCTTGCGCATTGGTTTTTAGCACCTGAGCGTGCAGCGATGTTGGGCATATTTGAACGAACTGGGATTGTTTTTGCAAGAATTCCATTTTTTGCGAATACGGTTTTAGCGTTTGGCGCATGGCTCATGCTTTTTGGAATTTTAGGCTTTGTTTTTCGTCAGTATTCTAAACAGTCCAATGAGATTATACGTGATTCGTTCGCGTGGATTGTGATGGTTTTTTTATGGTTTAGTACACCATTTACAGGTATTCACTTGTACAGCGACCATCTTATTGGGCCGACAATTATCTTGGCGTGGCTTAGTCTTTCTACGGTTTGGAATATTGGTGAACAAACAGAGAGAGGAAATTTCCAGATACAAATACCGCGTTTTTTTCAATATTTTTTATGGTTGATCGCAATCGGTGCAACTCTTTTTGTTGCATATATTATTCAACAGCCAATTCGAGGGAACCCGTTAAAATTTGATTCGTATGCTGTTCACGTACTTAATTGGTTTGCGCTCACTGTTGCGTCGTGGATTGTTATCCGATCAATCGTCTTACAAAGAAAGCAAAAAAAACGATTTTTTTACGGCGTAGTATTATTCTTCTGTGTTGGAATTGGGATTTGGGGGATGACATCGGTTGTTCTTCGAGACACGGATAAGCTTGTACCGGCATTACAGCGTGTCTCTGTTATTAATTGGCTTCGTTTAAATATGTCATTGGAATCGGAGATATGCTCCGACCCTGAGTCAGCACCATTTTATGCGGCGCATACTGGATTACGTATTTATCCCGCAGAAGCAACGTTGACATATGCGGTAACAAATGAAGCGATTCTCCATATGTTGGAAGTCATTGTCGGTGCGTATGATGTTCAAGAATCAAAAACAGAGTCTGTATTTCATTTTGATACGGATTACTATCGGACGATTCCGTGTGCAGCCGCGAGTAAATATTCACATAACGCATGGTGGTATGCCATGTTGATGAATGCCGGCATTTCGTCAGAGCAGGCGAATCGATTCATTGGATGTCGACAGGAGACACTTGATGAAAACTGGAATCGTATTTCATCGGCAATGAAGCAACATCAGTTAGATGAAGATGCGTTTCGAGTTACGTGTCCGGCTGTGATCATTCCAGACGAACAACGCGATTATTGGCAACTTCCGAGTACATATCAAGAAACGCGTGTTTCTGATTCTGTGAGCATTTGGCGCTCTGAATAACAAAAAGGCAAGATGTCGCCATCTTGCGAAATTGATTGCCTTACGATACGGTTTTAGCTTAATTATTGTTAATCTATTCATTGCATGCTTATTTCTCGTCAAACATGTCGCAGTTGTGGGTCTACTGCATTGACACCAGTTCTTTCGCTTGGGGATCAGGTTCTTGCTGGGAACTTCGGATTTGCTGAAAATCTTTCTGCTGTAACACGAAGGGTGCCTTTGGATTTGGTGCGTTGTGACTCGGAACGCGATGAAGATGCATGTGGACTTGTTCAGCTTCGGCATACCGTTCCTGGCGACTTGATGTATTCTTCTTATGGATATCGTTCTGGCATCAATCAAACAATGCGTGATCATCTTTCATTACTTGCGCACGAGCTAGAGCAACGCGTGCATTTAACGGAAGGTGATGTTGTTATTGATATTGGTGCAAATGACGGGACACTGCTTCGTGCGTATGCAACGCCTCAGTTTAGCGGAGTTGGTTTTGAGCCTTCTATCGTTCAACCTGAAGCCCTACCGGCGCATATTCAATTTATAAAAAATTATTTTACGGCATCAAATTTTGAAAAGCGGTATCCAAGCCAAAAAGCAAAAATAATTACCAGTATCGCCATGTTTTATGATTTGGAGGATCCGAATGCATTTGTTTCGGATGTTGCTTGTTTATTACGTGAGGATGGAATTTGGGTTTTAGAGGTCGCCTATTTACCAAAAACGCTTACAAAAAATTCATTTGATACAATTTGTCATGAGCATCTAGAGTATTATTCGTTCTCATCAATTGAACATTTATTGCGACGTCATGGGCTTACGATCATTGATGTTGGGGAGAACGGGATTAACGGAGGAACGATCCGCGTGTATGCAACTCATGCGAATGGACGTATGTCTGAGAGAACAGAAGAAGCGCAAAATAGAATTTATACCATGCAACGAGAAGAATTTGATATGGAGTTGGATTCTTCGGCGCCGTATATCGCATTTGCGGAAAACGTGGAAAAGATAAAAACAGATCTTCCATTTATGCTTCGTGAACTTTGTCGTGCAGGAAAAAAAATATATGGATATGGTGCTTCAACGAAGGGCAACGTTATACTGCAGTATTGTGAAATTGGAACAGATCTTGTTACGGCGATCGCTGATCGGAATCCTGCGAAGTGGGGGCAGAAGTCTCCTGGTATGAATATTCCAATTATTTCAGAGGATGAAATGCGAGCTGCGATGCCGGATTATCTTCTTGTACTGCCGTGGTTTTTTCTAGATGAATTCATGAAGCGCGAAAGTGCGTTTGTGGAGAGGGGTGGCAAGTTTATTATTCCAATTCCAGAGGTGTCGTATAAGCCGTATTTTAATTTTTATGGATGAACGGCGTCGCGCATTGATCACGGGAATCGCCGGTCAGGATGGAACATATCTTGCGGAATATCTTTCGGCACAGGGGGTTGATGTGTTCGGTATACATCTTCCTGACTCTGAATCACATACCTACTCTACGAAATATCGAGAGCTCTCAATTTGTTCTCGTGAGAATTTTTCGGACTATATACGTGAAATTCAACCGCATGAATGCTATCATCTTGCAGCACACCATTCATCATCGAGTGCGGGAGAGGATGATGAGAATGATTTTGATAAGTCGATTCAGACAAATTTTATTTCTACGCAAACATTGCTGTCTGCAGTACGTACATCAATTCCTGAGTGTCGTGTTTTTCTGGCGGGATCTTGTCATATGTTTGGAAATCCTGCAGAGTCGCCACAAACAGAAGAAACGTCATTTTCGCCCGTAAATATGTATGGCATTTCAAAAGTGTCATCCATGCATCTTGGTCGTATGTATAGAGAGAAGTACGGCATATTTGTCTGTACTGGAATTTTGTATAATCACGAGTCTCCTTTGCGCGGGTTAAATTTTATTACGTCTCGAATTGCAAAAGGAGTGACGGAAGTTCTTGCGGGAAAGATAGATACACTTGTTGTTGGAAATCTTGATGCAAAGGTAGATTGGGGATTCGCGGGGGATTATGTCCATGCGATGTACAAAATGCTTCAGGCAGAAAAGCCGGAAGACTATATTATCGCGAGTGGTGAAACGCATACTGTGCGAGACTTCGCGCGTGTCGCTTTCGAACACGTCGGTTTAGATTGGACAAGGCATGTCTATGAAGATCCAGATATATACCGTCCTGTAAGTAAAGCCGTTTTTTGTGGAGATTCACGAAAAATTCGTGAAAATCTTGGATGGAAACCCGAAGTTTCTTTTGAGTCTCTTGTGCAAATGATGGTTGATGCGCATCTAAAGAGAGAAAAAAATTAATATGATTTCATTTATTTTTCCAGCCTACAACGAAGCAGAAAATTTGAAGAGATTCCCTGAGGAGGTTTTTCCTGTTTTTGATGCGTTACAAGAACCGTATGAAATTATTGTTATTGACGATGGAAGCGACGATGAGACAGCGGTCGTCGCACGTCGTATGGGGGATCGTATCCGACTTGTTGTTCATGAACAGAATAAGGGATTGGGAGCGGCAATACGAACAGGAATCGATGCGGTACGCGGTGACATTGTCATTACGATGGATACGGATTTAACATTTGCGCCAGAATTGGTTTTTAAACTTCTCGAGCGATATCATCAAAATGATGTGGATGTCGTTTCTGGGTCTCCGAAATTAGCCGGGTATGGTTCAGATATTCCGATATACCGAATACTTGTATCCAAGATGGCGTCTATCGTTTATCGCGTGATTATGGGTGGGAAAGTGACAACCGTAAGTCCAATTTTTCGTTTGTATAAAAGAGAGCATCTCACGTCGCTCCCGCTTCGTTCAACTGGATTTGATATTAATGCGGAGATTCTTTTTTATCTGATTCGAGATGAAAGACGAATTATTGAGATTCCCACCCCGTTAACACAAAGAGTTTATGGTGAAAGTAAACTTGTATATTCGAGAGAGATGAAGAGACATATACGGTTATTGTTTCATATTCTTCGTATACGACTCAGCAATAAAAAGGTATGAAACTTTCTCGTCGTACCGGAATACGAATTAATTTTATATTGGATCATTGTCTTCCGCCATTTTTGCGTGATTCAAAATGGTTTATGTGGGCACCGTTTTATTTTTTGTATGGGAAGAAGGCTTCTATTTTTTTAGATTTTAAAGAAAAAGCGTTGAACATGAGTGAAGATGAATTCGCAGACGCCTATCGTCAGGTTGAGCCTGTCCTTATGGAGAGGGAGACGGATCTTGAAACGAGATGTTTCGAAGAAGTTGTCCAGTCGATTCGAGGTAGATCTGTGTTGGAAGTGGGGTGTGGAAAA
>JANLIO010000072.1 GCA_024654265.1 bacterium
GAAAATATGGGGATGCTATTTCGGAATTTGGAGTTTTTAGGCGTTTCAAAACTTTGGATAACCGGGTATAGCCCAACGCCACCTGATCCAAAGATTGTGAAGATCGCGCTTGGAGCTGAAAAGAGTTTAGAGTGGGAGCATGTCCCAAAGAGTACAGACGTGATACAAAGGCTTCGTGCGGATGGTTTTCGGATTGTTGCACTTGAGAACACGGATGACGCAATTCCGATTCAGGAATATGATGCCCCTCAGCGAGTTGCTCTTTTACTTGGGAGGGAGGTCGAAGGAATATCGCCAACACTTTTAACAGAATGTGACGACATTATTCTGATCCCACAGCGCGGAAAAAAGGAATCATTGAATGTTGCATTTGCAGCTGTGATTGCTTCCTTCCAATTTCTTAATGATTAAGATTTCGTGTTACGTTCACGTTCTAAAAACATGGTTCAAAAGTTCTTTTCATTTTCTTATTCTGTCATCCCCCTTTCTAATTCTGTCATCCCCGTGAAAACGGGGATCCAGGATCAAAGGGCAATTCCTATTTTTAGATGAAGCGCACCATTATATTCTGGGTCCCCGGGTTAAACCCGAGGATGACAGATAAATTCTAGACCCCATCTGATTCTGGATCCACGGGTTAAACCCGAGGATGACAGATAAATTCTAAATTCCTCCTTTGTTTCAACGATACACATTCTCACTATGTCTCAACTATCCATCGTGATCCCGACAAAAAATGAAGCGGTTCATCTTCCAAAGCTTTTGGAATGTTTGAAAAAACAAACATTTACAGATTTTGAGGTTCTTATTGCGGACGCTGATTCGATAGACGGGACAGTTGAGATCGCATCATCATTTGGAGCAAAGGTTGTAAAAGGTGGGCTTCCGGGGATTGGACGAAATGCCGGAGCGAAGATTGCAAAGGGTGAATGGATACTCTTTATGGATGCAGATGTGACTCTGCCGTCTGAGCGTTATCTTGAAATGTGCTTGGATGAAATTGTTGCTTCAGAGTTTGATGTTGCGACGTGCAAGGTGAAGCCACAAACGACAAATCATATCGATCGCGCCTTTCACGAAGCGTACAACGCATACGCGATTGCGACAGAAAAAATTCGTCCACATGCCGGAGGATTTTGTATTTTTATACGTCGCGATGTTCACAGGAAAATTTCTGGTTTTGATGAGGATGTAACATTTGCAGAGGATCATGACTATGTTCAGCGCGCAGTAAAAAGTGGATATCGGTTTGGAATTTTAAGATGTTGCCCTGTGATTGTCTCTGTTCGTCGTTTGGAGAAAGATGGACGTCTTGCGATTGCATTAAAATATATGTACACCGAGTTTCGTTCCATTATGAAAGGACCGTTCAAAGGCGATGAACCATTTTTATACTCAATGGGGGGAGACGAGGAGGATGAAGAGAAACAATTATGAAGAAGCGGGTTTTGATCGCGAACGATGGTGAAATTCCGGCGGGTCGAGTAAAATCGTTTCATTACGGACATTGGAAAGGAATTGCCTATAATGACGATGGGGAGATTAAGGCGTACCGCAATGTTTGTACGCATGCGGGAGCGCCCGTTCGCCTTTGCCAAAAAGGAACGTTACAATGTGAGCTTCATGAAGCTGAATTTGATCCAAAAACAGGGGATCGGCTTTGCGGAGAGGCTCCTGAAGGGTCTCGATTAACACCAATTGAAATTATTCACGAGAATGAAATGATTTATGCGGTGTTTGAGATTTTGGATGAATTTGATATTTGAGCTTGAGAATACAAAGAACAAAACATGAAAAACTTTTTTAAAAAGCTTTGGAACGGAGAAATGAGTGGTTTGACGGCAGCGGCATTTGTCATTGGAGTGGCTTCCTTTGCTTCTCGCCTTGTCGGAGTACTCCGTGACCGTACGTTGGCATCTGTGTTTGGAGCGACCGGTGATCTCGATGTCTATTATGCAGCATTTCGACTTCCCGACATGTTGTATACACTTTTGATTCTTGGTGCTCTTTCAGCAGGCTTCATCCCCGTGTTCGCTGAGTATCTTGAAATGAAGTCTAAGGAGGAAGCATGGGAACTTGCAGAGCGTATTCTTTCTGTTGTTGGCGCATCGATGCTTGTGATTTGCACAGGGCTTTTTGTCTTTGCGCCGATGTTGGTTCCATTTACAGTTCCGGGTTTTTCAAAAGAACAGGTTGATCTTACGATTCAGCTTACGCGCATCATGGCGATATCTCCATTTCTTTTTGGAATCTCCGCTGTCATGGGTGGTGTGCTTCAAGCGATGCGCCGATTTTTTGCGTTTGCGCTTGCACCGGTTTTATACAATCTTGGAATTATTTTTGGTGCGGTTATTCTTGCTCCGCAAATGGGAATTTATGGATTGGCATGGGGAGTTGTTCTTGGAGCGTTCCTTCATATGGTGACGCAGGCTTCCGTGGTTTTACGTCTTGGTCTCCGTCATATTCCAAGACCCTCATTTAAAACACCCGGTATCAGAAGAATTCTGTGGCTCATGGCTCCGAGAACCGCAGGACTCGCTGTTACGCAGATAAATATGTTTATTTTGTTGGCACTTGCGTCAGCTTTGCCAATGGGATCAATCGCTATTTTCCATCTCGCAAACAACCTTCAGTCTTTCCCGATCGGGATCTTTGGTGTGTCATTCGCCGTTGCCGCGTTCCCAAGTCTCGCGCGTTCTGCCGGCTCAAAAAATGAAGAGGAGTTTCGGGATATCCTTGCGTCTGCGATCCGAAAAGTTTTCTTTTTGATGCTTCCTGCAATGGCGATATTTATTTTGCTTCGTGCGCAGATTGTTCGACTTGCTCTTGGTGCGGGATTGTTTGGATGGACTGATACGATTCGGACAGCAAATGTGCTGGGAATTTTTGCTGTTTCAATGCTTGTACAGGGTTTGGTTCCACTTTTTGCTCGAGCCTTTTATGCATTACAAGACACGTGGACACCGCTCATTGCCGGACTCATTGCTGAGGCTTTTAATCTTGCGCTCGCATTGTATCTTCGAGGTCCATTTGGTATTGCCGGACTTGCAATCGCGTTTAGTTCCGCATCATATCTGAACCTGCTTTTACTCTGGTGGTTGTTTGTCTACAAAAAAGGTTCATTGGGGAAAGGCGTTCTTTTTATCTCTGGAGTTAAAACAATATTTGCCACCATAGGGCTATTTGGATTTGGATGGTTGGCCAGACAGGCGATTGGAACCGTTTTCCCATTACGAACGTTTTTGCAGGTTGCGCTTCAAGCAACGGGGACTATCCTCGCTGGTGGAATTGCTTTTTTGATTATTTCTATTCTTTT
>JANLIO010000084.1 GCA_024654265.1 bacterium
ATGAAGACAAAGCATGTCTTCATGGGTTATCGAGATCAGAGAGAGATTCCGCAGAGTGCCATACCGGCGAGCGTGAGCCCATCCGTGAATTTACCATCCTTGGCAAGCTTGCGTAGCTCCTCGACGGTGAAGAGCTTAGCCTTTCCGATCATTTCGAGATCTTCGGGCTGTGCTTTTTCTTTGGCGATAATTGTTGCGTGTACCACCCACTGAGGATGAGCAAAGAACGTCGTGTTCGCATTGACCTGCCCAACGATCCTCGTGTTCCCGATGATAAACCCACCCTCCTCCAGCGCTTCGGCTTTCGCTGTCTTGAGAACAAACCTCTCGAGGTCTTCTTCGTACGGATCTGTTGTCAGCCCACGAGGCGCTTCCCATGACCAACCACCAAGTGTCTCGAGAAGTTCGGACCACCGATTGTCGGCGTGAAGTTGCCTGACATAGTCAGACCCGGCAGAGAAGAACCTTTCCCCATTCATCCTGAAATTCTGGACCAATCCGATTCTGCGATCTTCGGTCGTCGCGATCACGATGGCACCGGGGTTTTCGATGATAAGAGTCTGGTCGTAGAGAGCTTGAGAACTCCCATCTTCCGCGTTTTTGACGTTCATGACCCGCAAACATGCAAATCCCATCGGATTGTGCAGGCTACCAATCCCGTCTGGTCCTGCGGTTGGCAACCAACCAACCACGGGTTTCCCCCACGGATTCTGCATATCGAGGTGAGCTTCCGTGAGAAGCACGACGCCCCCTTGTTTTGTTTCCGGCTTTGTCACTTCTTCCTCCTTTGGAAGAACTCCGATCCCCTTTGGACAAGAGTGTAGACTTTAAACCATCTCTTTCCTATTAAGTCAACTCATGAACCCTAAATGAACAGATTTAGAGCTTAAATCCTATCGCAAAAAAATCCCTCAGTGATTTCTGAGGGATTTTCTCGTTATTCTTCTTTCTTTTCTTCGAACTCACCTTCTTTCACGTCTTCTTTCTGTTCGTCTGACGTTGCTTCTGCTTTCGCGTCTCCTGTCCCCTGTTCTGCTGTTTGCTGTTCTGCCTGATACATTGCCGCGCCTACTTTTTGCGCGACCTCTGCAAGCGCATCAGCACGCTTTTTGATTTCTTCAATATCATCCCCGTCTTTCACCTCTTTTAATTCGGCTAATTTTTCTTCAACCGCTTTTTTATCTTCCTCTTTTGCCTTGTCACCGACTTCTTTCATCATCTTTTCAGTCGTATAGACCATTGTATCTGCGGTGTTTTTAACTTCAATTTGCTCATGCTTCTTTTTATCCTCTTCAGCGTGAAGTTCCGCATCTTTCTTCATCTTTTCGATTTCCTCGTCTGAAAGATTTGTTGACGCTGTGATGGTAATCTTTTGTTCTTTCCCCGTGCCCTTGTCTGCTGCTTTGACGTTGAGGATACCGTTTGCATCAATGTCAAACGTCACTTCGATCTGAGGAACACCTCGTGGCGCTGGTGGAATTCCTGAAAGCTGGAACCGTCCGAGCGATCGATTTCCTTCCGCCATTTCTCGCTCACCTTGCAAAACATGGATCTCAACGGAAGGCTGGCTATCAACGGCGGTTGAAAAAATCTGCGTCTTCGCCGTTGGGATGGTTGTGTTTCGTTCGATTAACTTCGTCATCACTCCACCCAATGTCTCCAATCCAAATGCGAGTGGTGTGACGTCCAGAAGAAGAAGATCACCTTTAATGTCACCCTGTAAGTTTCCAGCCTGAACCGCGGCACCGAGCGCAACAACCTCATCAGGATTCACCGTTACGTTTGGCTTTTTTCCAAAAAACTTTTCGACTTCCTGTTGCACGAGTGGCATGCGCGTCATTCCACCGACTAGGATAACTTCATCAATATCTGTTTTTGAAAGCTTCGCATCTTCAAGTGCCTTCTTACAAGGGATGAGCGTTCGTTGCACAAGATGACCCACGAGATCTTCAAGCTTTGATCGTGTCAGTTTGATGAGAAGGTGTTTTGGTCCATTTTCGTTGCTTGTAATGAATGGCTGGTTGATTTCTGTTTCAACGGCGCTTGAAAGTTCGATCTTCGCTTTTTCGGCCGCTTCTTTTACGCGTTGAACTGCTAACGTATCTCCAGAAAGATCAATTCCTTCTTCTTTTTTAAATTCGCTTAAAATCCATCCGATAATGACTTGGTCAAAATCGTCACCGCCGAGATGCGTATCTCCGTTTGTTGCGCGTACTTCAACCGTGTTTTGATCGCTTGTTGCATCAAATGCAATCTCAAGTACTGAAACATCAAATGTTCCTCCACCAAGATCGTATACAACAATTTTTGCGTCCTTCTTCTGATCAAATCCGTATGCGAGCGCGGCTGCTGTTGGTTCGTTGATGATTCGAAGAACTTTCAACCCCGCAATTTCACCAGCAACCTTTGTTGCCTGTCGTTGTGAGTCATCGAAGTAAGCGGGAACTGTGATAACGGCCTCTGTAATTGTTTCACCTGTTTTTGCTTCTGCGTCCTTTTTCATCTTTTGAAGAATCATTGCTGAAATTTCTTCCGGAGCGTAATCCTTTCCTGCCATGGCGACACGAACACCCTTATCTTTTTTCGCTGTTTTAAAAGGAAAAAGTTTGATGTCTTTTTGAACTTCCTGATCGTCAAACAAACGTCCGATCAACCGTTTCACAGAATAGACTGTATTTTGTGGATTTACGACGCTCTGTCGTTTTGCAATCTGCCCAACAAGACGTTCGCCTGTTTTTGAGGTTGCCACCATTGAAGGTGTTGTGCGATTTCCTTCTGCATTTTCAATGATTTTCGGCTGACCACCTTCAACAACAGCCATGCAAGAGTTTGTAGTCCCAAGGTCGATTCCAAGAATTTTTGACATATTTTTTATACTATTTTCGCGCTATCCCCAGGTGCCTGACCCCATGGGGTCTGGCACTGTGGGGTCTGGCACCAGGGTGCCATACGGTGTGGATAAGTTTTTACGTTTATTTAATGGATTACTTAGATATTGTTACTTTTGCGGGTCGGAGAAGTTTATCTTTCAATTTCCATCCCTTTTGCTGGACAGAGAGGATTGTTCCGGGTTTCAGATCTGAATCTTCTTCTTTCACCGCTTCATGCATTTCCGGATCAAACGCGCCCTCTTCTCGAACCGTTGTAAGTCCAATCGATTCAAATGTTCGCTCCCAGATGTCTCGCACCGCATGTATCCCGATCAACCAATTTTTAAAAACGCTTTTTTGATCTTCCGGAAGATTCTGAATGTCAGGCGTGAATTGAAGCGCAACATCGTATTGATCAATGGCCGGAAGAATGGCCTGAAGTAAATCTTCTGTTGCGTATTTTCGAAGTTCTCCTCGCTCGTGTTCAACTGTTTTTTGAAGGTTTGAGTAATCTGCCTTTGCGCGTTTCCATCCTTCCAGATACTCCTCGCATTTTTGGCAGTCAACTTCATTTTCCGTTTCAATTTTCTGCTCTAATTGTTCATCTTTTTCTTTCGCTTTTTTATCTTTCATATTCATCAAATAATTGCTGTGCGCTTTTTAGGGCTGAAACGGCGCGCGCGTAATCCATACGCAACGGACCGAACAGGCTCACAAAGAGATCATCACCAACTCGCATAAAGACAGAACCGCAATCTTCACCAAATGGACATTCTTGCCCAATTAATGCGATAGGCTCGTGTTGTACGCGAGCGTCAATAGAATCAAACGTTTGGTCAAGCTCATCAAGAGCTGTCCCAAGACGTTGCATTTTTGCTTGATCTGCAAACTCCGGCTGACTCATCAAATGTGATAATCCGGTTGAGAATGGTCGCATCTGACGGCGTTCCATCATGACAAAAGCAGATTGCGTCATTACAGAAAGAGCGTACGCCAATTGATACATTGACTGAGCTGCGTTTTGTAATCGCTGATGTTCACGCTGGCGAAGCTCACGAATTCGCATCAATTCTTGAAGATACACGCGATACCCCTTTTCAGTAGGAACGCGCCCCGCAGATGTGTGCGGGTGAGTCAAAAATCCCATTTCTTCAAGTGAAACAAAAACCGCGCGGAGTGTCGCAGGGCTCATATTCAAATCGTATTTACGAACTAAATATTGTGAACCTACAGGCTCTCCGGTGGCGACGACATCTTCAATGACGAGTCGTAATATCGCTTGTTCGCGTTCTGTCATATCAGCTAATTAGCAGTCTAACAAAGCGAGTGCCAACGTGCAAGCCCCCTATTTATCTCTTATATAGTAAGTAAAACAATACCTTGCATGATGAATCAAACAAAACACAAAATCACACGGACACTTGTATCAGATCCTATTAACTGCTACACAAGAGCAACAGAGGAGGTGTTCATTAAAAATGCTCATCATTGTTCGTACAGAAAGACTCGTGCAAGCAAAACCAGAAGAAAGCGGGCAGTTTGATGTCCGTCAGTTGACCCGTACCATGGTTCTTGGTCAAAGAATCAAAGTTCTTGCCGGTGAAAATCACATCGCGCTCTTTGCCTCACCAGCCTCTTCGGCAAAAAAAGTATCTCGCATACTTGCCGAAGAGCTTTCCGTCTCAGAACGACATAACGCTGCTCTGTTCTCGAGCGCAACGATACGACCTCAATTGGGAGTGATCCTGCTACTTGTCGAGACAAACTTGGATAGATCTCCGATCATCGTTCTTGTGACGCATCGTACTATTTGCACCGTGCTTCCCCTCCTCTACTCGAGAAGCTGGGGTGTCCCATGGACACTTCAAGAACTCGAACCGGGGAATGCGTTCGTAATTGACTTTGAAAAAAAAGGGATCTCTCTTCTTAAACCGGATTTGGTATGAAAACCACTCTCGGTTACAGGCTCGTCGTTCATCGGCGAGCTCTTTTTTTAAATTGTTCTCCTCGATCAAATTCATTTTTAAATAATCCAAAGCTCGCGCATCCCGGTGAAAGAAGGATTGTGTCACCTTTTTCTCCGTGTGATTCGTGATATGTGACGGCTTCTTTCATTGATGTAACGAGTTGAAACGAAATCTTCTGTTTTTTGAAACTTGTCTCAACTTTTGAAAACGCCGTGCCGTCAAAAACAGTAATACAGATTTTTTTAGTCCGTTTCATTTTTTTGATCTCCTTCGCGATTGCTTCAAACTCCAATTCTTTATCCGCTCCACCAAAAAGAAGATGAATTGTTCCTTTGCTTTGTTCAACTGTTTTTAACGCCGCGATTGTCGCGTCCGGTGTTGTTGCCGTTGTGTCATTGATATACTGAAACCCACGTTTTTTCGAAACAAGCTCCAAACGATCCGGAAGTCCTGAGAAAGATTTTAATGCCTTTCGTATTCCAACGATGGTTGCACCTGCTGATTTTGCGATCAAGGCTGATGTCAGTGCATTTTTAAGGTTGTGTTCTCCTTTTAGCTTGATATCGCCCACCTTACACACCTTTGTCTCGCCGATCATGAAATACTCATTTGTAATACGCGCATCGCCATTTTTTGCGAGAGATGAAACTCGTGTCACAGAAGGAGCTTCGGATATAAACCGTTTCGTATATGGATCATCTGCATTTAAAATTAAAAGATCATCTGGTTGTTGATGACGAAAGATCTGCGCTTTTGATTCGACATAGGCTTCCATATTCTCGTAGGCGTTCAAATGATCTCGCATGATATTTGTGATGCACGCGATATGCGGTGAAATACCGAGCTCACCGATTGATTCAACGAGCCAGCTCGAAAGCTCGAGGACAACAACGTCGTTCGCTTTTACTTTTGCGAGAAACGTAAGAGGCGAAACTTTGATATTTCCTCCAAGCCACGTTCGTTTTTTTGAAGCGCTGAGCATCTCTGCCGTCAGGGCCGATGTGGTACTTTTTCCGCGTGTTCCTGTAATACCAATAACGGGGCACGGGCACCGTTCCATAAAGAGAGAAATATCCGATTCAATCGGTTTTCCGAGTTGCCTCGCAAGAACAAGGAGCGGTGAATTTTGTCGAATTCCCGGATTTCGAACAATCATATCCGCCCAACGAATATCACTTTTTAAATGACGCCCGAGTACAAAATCAACATTCTTGAATTTCCGAAGCTGACTAACGTTGCTTCCAAGATCTTTTTCTTTTTTTAAATCAGTCACCCGCACATCATGCCCTTGTTTCGCAAACCAACGTGCGGAGGAAACGCCACTTCCTTTTGGATATTGCCCAAGACCGAGAATAAGGATTTTCATTTTTTGTTGTTCGTTTAAATATCCAATTGAACGAGGTCCATTCTTTCGTCACAAAATCGGACTTTGATAGACAGATTCTGTTCGCTCAATGAGTCGATCCCAAGAATACAACTCCTTGATGACTTTCTTCGCACGCCGACCTCGGATATGCGTCAGAACTGGATCTGAAATCACCCATTCAATCGCATCCTGCAATGCAGATAGATTCCCAACCGGATATGCAACGCCGGAATGATCAACGAGTTCGCGATTCCCCGGGATGTTGCTCATAATCACCAATTTGCCGTATGACATCGCCTCGAGCACAGCCATCGAGAGCCCTTCAGAACGCGCAGGATGAATCATGGCGTAACAATTTGCAAGAAGTTCCTGAAGTTCCTGACCTTTTCGAAAACCCATTAAAATAATGCGCTCGTCATCATCCGCCAATGTTTCAAGTTGAACCTTATATGGCAAACTATCAAACGAAACGTCGCCAACAATAAGAAGCTTTTTCTTTGTTTCAATTTTTCTGAATGCGCGTATCGCATCATCGAATGCTTTCACGGGGATAAGCCTTCCTAACATGATAAAATACCCATTGGTCTCAAGGCCAAGATCGTGGATCTTTGACGCACCGATGCGACCAACGGGTAAACTGACGGCGTTTGGGATGTGTATGGCATCACGTCCATGCATTTTTTGACAGTACAATTGTAAACCGTGCGAGACGGTTATTGTGACGTGAGGAAAATGACAAATCGCCCATTCGCCAAATGCAAGAAAGGCACGAGCGGGCCAACGCCATTTTTCGTGAAATCGATCACGCGCATGAAATGTTGCAACCACTTTCGCACCAGGTTTGAAGATCCGCGGGATCCACGCAAGTGTTGACGGACCAACCGAGTGGTAATGAATCACATCAACGGGTTGAAAAAGGACATGAATCGTCGCAAGAAAAGAATGAAAGATGGTATCGAAGTTTTTTCGTTCAATTGTAGGAAGTGTGATCAAATGAACTCGCTTCCACATCTTCTTTCTCTGCGGATTCATATACGGTCGGCAGTAGACGGAGACCGTATGTCCGCGCTCAGCAAGACGCTGGGAAAGGCCTTCTACGTGACGCTCAACACCACCCGCTCGAGATGAAACGGATGACGGAATTCCCTTCTGTCCTATGAAGGCGATGCGCATGCTTGATTATTTCTCTGAAATACGATAGTATCTTACCGCATTTGAGAGAGAAGCTGAAGTCCTTTTTCCGATTAAAATTCAACCAATATTTGACTCGGTAGCTCAGTTGGTAGAGCAGTGGCCTTTTAAGCCAACGGTCGTGGGTTCAAATCCCACCCGAGTCACCATACAAAAAAAGACCGATGTGGTCTTTTTTTGTATGTAGTTGAAGCGACACCTTATTTAAAATTCTTTTCTAAAGTCTTCTTCGCAAAGTCCAGACTGGATGAGAATGGATCTAAACGTTCCATACGGAATTTCTTTTTTACTTGTTTTTATCGTTACCTTTAAAGTTGTTCTACTTGTTTTCTTTTCATACCGTGCGTGAGACCCCTTCTGTCGAATAAAAAAGAAACCCTTATCTTTAAGAACGTTCAAAACAATTTTTAAAAGAATGGGCTTAGGCATGCTTAAAAATAACTCGTTCTAACACAGGTCGTTCAACTTTTTGAATTTTTGAAATTGGAACATCATCAAGATGAAGCTCCAACGCCTCCTGCAATGATGCAAGTGCTTCTTTTTTGCTTTCTCCAAAACTGGAAACATTAGTATTAAGATTCCAAGCAACATACGTATTACCCTCTTTCCACACGACGTTATTCAAATTAATTTTATGCATATTTCATTCTAAAAATAGAATACCCTACTTCATGTCAGACTTCAAATTGAAGAAAAGTTTACTTTAAAATTGCATTTAACTTCCCATGTAGAACAACGCACTTCATCCCAAGAAGTTCTTCTTTAAAACTGATTTTTGGAATCGGGTTTAATAGATAGATCGGTTTGTGAAGATAAAACGCGAGTCCCATTTCTAAAAACGTGTTCGCTCCAATATAATTCTCTATTCCATCCTTTGTAATATTAAGAACAAGGATCGCATCCGACCATTCTACAATATGAAAATGATCATGGATCGCCTCCTCTTTTCTTTCCCAAACCCATCCCGCGTCGTCCGTCGCTTCTTGACGCATTCGATGATACTCAATCGCTGAAATCATTTCACCATTTTCATTTTCGATAGCAAGCGGTGGCGTTTTTACGACATGCCCTAAACTCTGAAGCGTTTTTTGCATTTCTTCCATCTCCTTCATGAACACCATACTTCCGCAGATCGCAATCTTCATATTAAAATTTCAACAAAGAAAACCACTTTTTTGCAAGCGCGGTCCCGTCATCTGTTGGTAGCATTTTGTTTGCGTGTTCCCCGATGTTCTTTTGTTCTTTGTCATTGTTGATCAATGATCGAATCGTTTTAAGCAATGATTTCGATAAGTCCGCGTTTTGCTCCACGATTGGGAACGGCATGTGGCGTGCATTTTCTTCTTGATGACTGTTTGGAATTGGGATGAGGATTGCGGTTTGTTTAAGACATGCAAACTCCGAAATGGATCCAAGCCCCGCGCGCGAGACAATAAGATCTGATGCGCAATACGCGTCGAGCATTTGATCTTCATCAAGAAATGGATACGAACGGTAGTTTTTTCGTTTTCCTTTTTCGCCTTTGCCTTTGCCCGTTAAATGAATCACTTGCGTATTAGGGAGTAACGTTTCCAGAATCTCGTCGACGGCGGAATTGACCGCGAGCGCGCCTGTTCCGCCACCAAAAAAGAGAACTGTCGACCGCGCGGGATCAAGATCAAAACGTTTGCGCGCTTCCGTGAGCGATGGGCATTTTTTATTCGCAAACCGGCATGGTGTTGTCACTTGCGAACTTCCATTTGGGAATGGATCATCTTTGTATTCAAACGTTGTCGTTACAAGATCAGCCCACCGCGCCATGATTTTATTCGCAATTCCAAGCTTATAATCCAATTGATGTGTTGCACATAGTATGCCGTGTTTTTTCGCTTCATGAAGCACAGGAACACTTGAAAACGCACCGGCGGAAACAACGAGATCCGGCCGTAACTTTTTTAGAATCTTTCGCGCAGATCTTCGTGCACGAAAATAATGAAACGGAAACGTTCCCCATCGCAAACTGATGTAACGTGGGAATTTTGCGACTGGAATTTCATAGAATGGAATCCCCTCCTTTTTTATCACCTCGCGCTCCGGACCGTCCGGAGTTCCAACCCATGCGAATTGCATCTTTGAATCTATTTTTCGCATCTGCCTCATCACAGCCAAAAGCGGGGTCACGGGCCCCATTGTTCCACCGCCGGTAAAAAGAATGGTCATATGCTAGAAAGAAATTTGGAAGATGAGCCTCTTTCGTATTCTGTCGTCCCCGTGAAAACGGGGATCTAGGATCAAAGAGTAATTCCCATTTTTAGATGAAGCGCACCATTATATCCTGGGTCCCCGGGTTAAACCCGAGGATGACAAGAAATATTCCACATTCCCCTACCTTTTTCCAACTATGAATTACGAGAAACTGAGTAAACGATACCAGTCGCAATGGATATTGCAACAAAGGCTGAGCTTCCGTAGCTGATAAATGGAAGTGTTACCCCCGTCATTGGCACAAGACCAATCATAGATCCTACGTTCAGAAACGTTTGAATTCCGATCCACGATGCAATTCCCGCGACAAGGAGAGACGAAAAAAAATCAGGCGTTTTTCGGCTGATTTGTAAGCAACGGAACGCGAATGCGCCAAGCACAAGAATAACAAGGACAGAAATAAAGAATCCAAGTTCTTCTGCCATTACAGCAAAGATAGAGTCACCCGGGACTTCAGGAAGATACAAAAACTTCTGTCTGGACTGTCCATATCCTAATCCAAATAAGCCACCCGATCCAACGGCGAGAAACGCTTGGTTCATATGATATCCAATTCCCTGCGGATCTGCATCTGGATTGAGAAACGTTAAAAATCGAGCAGCTCGATAAGGAGTGAGCTTGATAAGAATCGCGATCATGGCAAAACCAGATGCAATAACACCTCCGATCCAAAGCGCTGGAGCATCGGCAAGAAAATACATAATCAAAGACGCGCCCGCGATCACCGCGGTTGAACCGGTATTTGGTTGTAAAATCAGTAAGAGGAGAACAACACCAAGCACAGAAAGAAACGGAATCAGGCCACGTTCCGTTGATCGACGATCTTCGATACTTCGTGATGATAGCCACGCGGCAACGTACACAAGAAATGTAAGTTTTACGAACTCAGACGGCTGAAATCGAATTGGCCCAAATTGAACCCATCGCGATGACCCACCAACAGACTGACCAATCCCAGGAAGATACACGAGAACGAGAAGAATGACCGATATGCACAGAGCTGGAAATGCGAGTGATTTGAGTCGCTCTACGGAAATGCGACTCATGATCGCAAAAAGGATAAAACCGGGTATGATCCCCAAAAGAATTTGATGCTTAAAAAAAGAGAGACTATCTCCAAACTGTTGATATCCAATAGGGCCAGTTGCGGAAATTAAAATGATCAATCCAAAAAATGTGAGTCCCAAATAAAGTCCCAACAAGAGACGATCTCCTTTTTCAAGACTTTTCCGTCCACGACGTTCCGTTCCACGAAATCGACCGGGAGACCCTACCGTTCGATCAAGAGACATATTAATCGATAAATGCAATAACCGTTCCGATGGAAGCGCAAATAATCGCGATAACCCAGAACCGCATCACGACCTTTGGCTCACCCCAACCGATTGCTTCGAAATGATGGTGAAGCGGAGCGCTTTGAAAAACTTTTTTCCCTCGAATTTTCTTGGAAGCAACTTGAATAATAACCGAGGTTGTTTCAAGTACAAATGGAAGTCCAATCAGTGGAAGAAGCAATGGCTGATTCGTTAGCATTGCAATGACACCAAGAACCGTTCCAAGTGACATGGCTCCCGTATCTCCCATAAAAAACGCGGCCGGTGTGATGTTGTGCCACAGAAACGCGAGAAGCGCGCCAAGAATCGCCGCGCAAAAAACAGCAAGATCAAATTTCCCCTGTGCAAATGCAATAACACCGAATGCGCCAAACGCAGTCATAAGTGTTCCGCCAGCAAGTCCATCCAACCCATCGGTAAGATTCACTGCGTTTGATGTCGCGACAAGAACAAACGCGAAAAATGGGATATACCACAGGCCGAGTGATAGATTTCCATCAAACGGAATATGAATCACATCCCATTCCAGCTTTGAGTAAAACCAAATCGCAGCGATGAGCGCAATCACCGAATACGAAATCAAACGATGCCGAACGCGTAGGCCTCCTCCGTGCGGACCGATCTTTTTCACATTCAAATAATCATCCACAAGGCCAACAAGCGCGGCGGCAATCAAAACACCAAATGGAAGAAGTGTTTCGCCTCGCGAGAGAAAGTTGAGACGACAAAACACATCGCCTCCAAACCATTTACATCCGTATGAAAGCACGAGAGTTATAACAGCCACTGTCAACCAGATGATAATACCGCCCATTGTTGGGGTCCCCTCTTTTGCCGCATGAAGCTTCATGGCAATCGGTGCCTTTTTTGTATCACGCAAACTTTTCCCCAAACGATTACGTTGAAGAAAACGGAGAAACGCCGGTGCAAAAACCATCGCCAACGTGAATGTCATCGCGGCAATGATAAATGGACGGATGACCTGTGAATCAATGGGCATAGAGCGACACGTGTTTCCGTTAAAGATTTATTCTCACTAAAAAATACATCCCAACCGACCACAATAAAACCGTGACAAATTCCAGTGCGATAATGGAGCGTGATGCGGTACGATCTTTTTGAAAAAGAAGGATCGAAGCTATTGTATCAAAAATTATGATTCCTAGCGTCACTGCCGGAAAAAGAAGGAACCACGGCCATGGTCGAACCGCATCAATTCCGAGATATGTGTTGTAGTGAAGCACGATGAGTCCGCTCTCTCTCACGATTGGCAGTAAACTCCAAATGAAATAAATGATTGTCACGAGATACAAAAAAAATGACCCAACCGTTGCCCAACGCACAAAGGGGTCATGAATTGCCTGCTTTACAGAAAAAAAGATTTCCGCTCGTTTCATACAACGATTTCTGGATTTGTGACATCAACAACTTCTTGGATATTTGGAAATATCCCACAAAGCGTTTCCTCAATTCCTGACTTAAGCGTAATCGATGAAAACGGACATCCCACGCACGTTCCCACAAGTCGAACTAAAACTCGCCCTGATTCCTCTTCAAAATCAATTAATTCCACATCGCCAGCATGCATTCTGATGCCTTCTCGCAAAACATCTAAAACCTTGTCGATTTCAGCCAGAAACTCAGCTTTTTCATCACTCGTCATGCATATAGACTATCCTTCCGGATATTGCTTGACAAGAGGAGTAAAATGCAGTATTTTTCCGCTTATCAGATTCTATCAAGTGCACGGCACAGATATATCTCACAACATATCTTGTTACGGAAACGAACGAGGTCTGCTCTGGGAGATACGAATCCAATCAAACATTTATGGCACATAAAAAAGCGGGAGGCTCCACAAGTAACCTACGAGATTCGCAAGGGCAACGTTTAGGTACAAAATTATACGGTGGTGAATACGCAAAACCAGGCGCGATCATTGTCCGTCAGCGTGGTTCAAAAATCCGTGCCGGTAACGGTGTAAAAATGGGGAAAGACCACACACTCTTTTCTATCACACGCGGAATCGTCACATTCCGAGACCAACTCATCCAACGTTTTACAGGTGAATACAAGCGCGTCAAAGTCGTTGACGTTCTCCCAATCCCTACAACAGAAAAAAGTTCGTAATCAAAAAACAAAAGAACGTACCACATGGTACGTTCTTTTTATTTCTCTTCGGATCTTCTTTCAATCGAAGCCTGCAAGAATCCGACAAATAGTGGTTGGGGGCGAAATGGTCTTGAGAGGAATTCCGGGTGGAATTGGGTGGCAATGAAAAATGGGTGATCCGGTCGTTCTACGATTTCAGCGAGTGTTCCATCACGCGAAGCACCCGATATTATCAAACCATTTTCCGCGAGGACATTGTGATACTCCGGATTCAGTTCAAATCGGTGTCTGTGTCGTTCTTGAACCGTGTCCGTGTCATATAGAGCTCTCGCCCGACTATCAGCTTTCAAATGACAGGGATACGCGCCAAGTCGCATTGAACCACCGTAATCGACATTTTTCATACGCTCCTGTTGTTCATTCATGAGGTGGACGACTGGATGATTGGTTTCTTTATTCATCTCTGTTGAATTCGCTCCAACCAGCCCTGCTAAATGTCGCGCTGTTTCTAAACATGCAAGTTGCATTCCATAACACAATCCAAGGTATGGAACATTATTCTCACGCGCATATTTGATTGTTGAGATCTTCCCTTCAATCCCCCGCGTTCCAAATCCCCCGGGAATTAAGATGCCATCCAATTCTGTGAGTGCCGAATGCAAAACGTGAGGCGCCAAATCTTTTTCAAATTCTTCGCTGTTCAGCCACACAATCTCCGGTCGAGCGTGAAGATGCCATGACGCGTGCTTAATTGCTTCGAGAACAGAGAGATACGAGTCGGTGAGAACAAAATCACCGGTTGAAAAATATTTCCCCACGATCCCGATTCGCACGGTTCTTGATGTTCCATTTTTGATCCGTTCATTCAAATCCTCCCATGCTGATAATCCGTGTACAGGTGTTTCCTCTGTTGGCTCAGATCGCAAACCAATTTGAAGAGAGATTTGCCGACTCAATTCTTTCTCCGGCTGTGGCTTTGAAGAGGTTAATCTCAATTTATCTAAAATTCGATCTGTGATCCCTTCTCGTTCAAAGTTGATCGGGACCGCGTAGATCGTATCCACGTCCGGCGCAGAAATCACATCATCGACAGAAACGTTACATGCAATACTCAGTTTTTTCTTTCGTGGCTCATCCACTGCATGCGTTGATCGACACAAAAGGAGATCTGGCTGTAATCCGGCGCCGTTGAGCATTCGCGCTGCATGTTGAGTCGGTTTCGTCTTCATTTCCCCAATATTCTGTGGAACTGGAAGATAACTCACCAAAACAACGAGAATATCTCCTGGATTTTCAAGGCGCATCATTCGACACGCTTCAAGATATAAAAGATTCTGATACTCACCTACTGTTCCACCGATTTCAATCAACGTAACGTCTGCATCATCTTTTTCCGCAGCATTTTGTATTCTTGAGATCACTTCCATCGGAACATGCGGAACCATCTCAACTGTTTTTCCGCCATATCCCAATGCACGTTCCCGCTCGATAACGGCTTGGAATACACTCCCGCTCGTCATGCAATTCAAACGTCCAAGATCTCGGTTTAGAAATCGCTCGTAGTTTCCAAGGTCCTGATCCGTTTCCAATCCATCATGCGTAACAAAAACCTCGCCATGTTCGACGGGGTTTAACGTACCTGGATCAACATTCAAGTACGGATCAATTTTGACAGCTGTGACGCGAAATCCGCGTGCGCTTAGCAGTGCTCCTATGGATGCAGTCGCAATCCCTTTGCCAACTCCGCTCATCACTCCTCCGACCACAAAAATGTACGTTCTTCGTTTTCCCGATGCGTGATTTTGATCATGTTGCATACGGGATCAAAGGTTAGCACACGCGCATGGAGGTTAGAAGTTCATGGCTTAGGATTTTTGATTGTTGAAGGGTTAGGGCACCTCTTCGTCACTTTTTGTCACATCACAAAAGTGACGCAAATTGGAATACATCTGTCATCCCGGGTTTAACCCAGGGATCCAAAATTAAAGGAGATGTGGAATTTAGAATTTAGAATTTGGAATATGGAATATGGAATTTAGAATATATCTGTCATCCTCGGGTTTAACCCGGGGACCCAGGATAAAATAGTGCGCTTTATCTAAATAGGAATTACTCTTTGATCCTGGATCCCCGTTTT
>JANLIO010000091.1 GCA_024654265.1 bacterium
ATTCACTTCGGTTACATTGACAAAACGGAAATATTCTGTTTGTATATGCGCTGATCTTTTCATGGAGAGCATGGCTTAAGTGTCACCTCGTTTCGATGAACGTGCGCAAACAAGGAGGTATGAATGCGTCGAAATTACAGGAGCCGTTCGTGGAGGCCGTTGCCGAGTTCCCGAAAAAGCTTTCGACCGCCAAGCGATAACTGGCGATCTCATGTCGCAGTACATCCGGCGGTTCTCGCGTTTCAGCAAAGAATCCATATTCCTATCCGTGTGCCACGCGATTCCGTTGTACGAGATGTTGCGCGTGAGGCGGGGCGGAAGCGCAGAACGTCGAAGTTTATTAGCAATTTCAATCGCGCAATCCAGGTGTACTGCGGGATTTTGATGGGCTACATGCGACGTACCACGGTGAGCGACTATGTGTATGAAAAACTGCGGTCATACGTGTACTCTGCAAGGCAGGGACGACGACCGTTACGCCGTTGCGATATCGAGCTCGTGTCCGAAGAGTTGTTCCGCGATATCGAACGTCGCATCTGCGACATGGCAACGCGGGGATCACGTTTGGACCGCTCGTCATCTCGTGGGTACGTGTATCTAAAAGCGCTCATCCCCGGGCGAAAGAACTACTGCTTTCTGACGTTGAGCCGATGTGATTTCTTGGGAGTACGTAGGATCCTCTGTTTGCAAACCGGCGGTATGTATAACCGTCGAAAACGTCGGCCTTCACTCGAGAGCGGACCCGGCTACAAGAATACGCCACACCAGCGTAAGCGAAGGCTGAGGTAATCCTTCTCTGCTGTCCGCTTGGATCATGTGTTGATTCGAGCGGGCTTTTTTTATTAGCTGGAACGCTTGTCGTCTAAAAACGTTTTCATTGTTTCCCAAAATTCAGGGTGATCTTTTTTTTCTTTCATCCAATACCACCATTCAACGCCCCAAAAATCAATTGGATCAATATTCATCCGTTCAGCATATAAAAGATTTGATTGCATTTGATCAAGATCAAATGTCTTCATTTGTTCTTCCAATGAAGCTTCTTCGATAGGTTTGAGAGTCCACGGCTCCATTTGAAATTCACTGACGTACAATTCATTGGGACGAAATGCCTTTACGAGTGTTGCCTTGCGTTGGTAGAAATACGGTGGCAAAAACCAATATCGCCATTGTCCGATTATCGGACTTTGAACGACGCGATATGTGCTGACTCCAAGAGCATCGATGGTTTTTCCAAATGTCATCCACAGCGAAAGTTCACCGGAATCTGTTGTTGTAATGGGTCGCGTTGAGTCGATGCTTCGCGCGCGCTTGACCTCTTCTTTAAAGAAGGAAAGATCGGGTTTTGGACAATTCCCATAATTAAAATGTGGTTCATTTTCAATTTGCCACGCAATGATTGAACGTCGATCTCGATATCGAGTCATCACGGTGTCGATATAGAGAAGTGTTCGTTCTTTTTGTTTTTGGCGATCAAGGTTATTCCACCATTCCGGTGTCCAACATTCCGGCCAACGGGGAGATTTTATTCCGAGTTCTAAAATGATCTCCCCTTTTCTGGATTCAATGAGATCAATTTGCCGATCAAGTGATTGGAAGTTCCAATGATCTAATCTTGGTTCAAGAAGCGACCAGTATGCGGGAATGCGAAAACGTCGAACGCCAAGATTATCAAGGATCGCGGTTAATGTTGTTTGCGGGTTGAGCCCAAGTTGCTCTGCGTACGGTGCGCTGAATGTCACTCCGTATGTTCCCTCTTCGGAAATGGTTGATCGACCGATAAAGAGATAACAGAAAATAAAAAGGATCCCAACGCCGAGAATCATCAAAGCACGAATGAGATTTTTCTTTTTAAACATGAGGATAGTATACCTTAAACAACAAGCGCCATTCCGATTCCAGCAATGATGATTGCAGAGATTTTTGAAATGAGAATACTTCTGTTTAACTGTTCGCCTAAAAAGATCTTTGCTTTTTTCCGGAAAAAGATTGCGACGAGAACAATGAGAATATATTGAGACGCTTGAAGTGCGTTGACAATCGAGGCGCTTCCTTGCGCGATGGCGTATTGCACAAGAATAAATCCACCCGCGCCCATTGATTGTCCGAATAGTGCGAGTGTCGTTGCATGCTTTGCAATTCCTTTTGCATGTTTGGATTTTGATGGACGGAAAATGGAAAGAATCTCACGACCGGCAAATCGATCTAACACGGTTACCATGAACAGGGCTGTCGCAAATGCGGAAAGTCGCGTGACAAGGAAGCCTCC
>JANLIO010000076.1 GCA_024654265.1 bacterium
GAAAAGATTGTTGATCGTAGACGATGATTCGCTCATGATACGTTCTGTTTCACGCCCTTTGTCCGTCATTGCGGGGGAGGTGGTGCCAATTCATACAGCGCAAAAAGGTGAGGATGCGCTTCAAAAAATCGAGGAAAATCAAGCTGATACGTGGTTCGTGATTACGGACTTCGAGATGCCGGGGATGAACGGAGCGGAGTTTCTTCGTCAGATCATACAACGCTTCCCGAATACAAAGGTTACTTCGGTGATTCGATCATCGCGCTTGAAGCGAGAAATCGATTCGAGCGGGACTGGATGCGATAGAGTTCTATCCAAAATCGACATGAATGATACAGCGGTTTTGACTGGCTTGTTCCAAGCGTTCTGTGGGCGTTGAGCCAAGCCCTTCTTTTGCCCGAGGCCCTTCGTTAACATGTTGGGCTTTTTTATTTTTTAAATTGATTTGATTGTATTGACGGGAAGGATGATTTTCGTTACCATCACACCCAGAAAACAAGCACGCATAGCTCAGTTTCCGCCTGAGGCGGATCAGCCTTTGGCTGAGGTTATCCAACGATAGCTTACGCGATCTTGTTGGGCGTGGGACGGTACTTTGAAATTACGTATAGAAATAGATATCAAGCACGCATAGCTCAGTTGGTTAGAGCGTCACATTGACATTGTGAAGGCCCCAGGTTCGAGTCCTGGTGTGTGCACCATAAAAAAACTCCGTTTGTAAGACGGAGTTTTTTGTATGTGGTATACTTCTATTATTCATGATTAGGATCACGTTTTTTTATTCTAAATTCCAAATTCTACATTCTAAATTCCTTAATAAAAATATATGCCTGTACGAAAAACAAAAATAACAAGCAAGCGTCGTGCGAAAGCAGGGAACTCTCCGATTCCAAAGGGTCCGGCATGTGGTCATATGAGTTGTGATAGCGGATGTCGAGTTCGTCATATCGGACCAACATCATATCTTCGAGATCATCATGCGCATATTTCGGCGCGCGGAGTTCATCACACATGGATGGCCACGATTGTAACGGGTGTTGCGATTGTTATGACAGGTGCACTCGCACTGCAGGGTGTCCACGCGGGAGATGAATTGTCAGCTCGCACATCGGATCAAGCAGAGATGAATCAACTCTTAGAAGAAGTCCATTTTTTAACAAATCATGTCCAAGATTTAGAGACGAGTCTGAATGTTTTGAGGAAATCATGCCAAGTCACAGGCGCGGTTGATACCAATTTGTGAGTATGTTATTGTTTTGACTCGCACCTTTCTTTTTAATAAAAACAGGCCGAAATGGCGAGTTCCGTGGGCGTTCTTCTTAGGCGAGGATGACGTTCTGGACTCTCCATCTCGGTCTGTTTTTTTTGTATGTGAAAAAAAGTTTCTCTTCTGTATTTTATTCACGTAAATCGATTTGAGGTTTTGACTGAATATACGATGTTCTTCATTTGATATACGATGTGATGAATATGGGGCTGACAAATTTTTTTAATCAATTTTCGGAAAAGAAGAAGGATCATGTTCAGATGGAGTACAGCAAGATCACGCCGTCTCTTCTCGTCGGGACAAATGCGTGTTGTACGGTGCATTACAAACTGGCGTTAATTGATAATGGTATTTTAAATGATATTTCCTTGGAGGGAGAAGCGATTGATCAGCCATTTGGTGTTGAAACATTTCTTTGGTTGCCGACGGAAGATCATTCAGCGCCTGAACAAAAT
>JANLIO010000004.1 GCA_024654265.1 bacterium
TTATCTAAATAGGAATTACTCTTTGATCCTGGATCCCCGTTTTCACGGGGATGACAGAATAATCTAGCTTCATCGGATGTCGGACATCCGATTTTCTTATGGGTACCTTTTAGGTAAGATCAACCCCCCGAAAGCTTTCGGGGGGGGGGGAGCGAGGAGGTTTTTTTCGATACCCCTCTGTATCTCTCCCCCCCCAAGGGGAGAATGAGTATATGGAGAGGGTTTTTAGAATAAAAAAACGCATCGGGTGATGCGTTTTTTTGTTTGAATTGATCTTGGTTATTTCTTGTCTTTGAACATACCTTGGAACCAGAGGAAAAGTGTCACGATGACATATGTGACAACAGCGGCTTCAAGCATGCCAAGGATTGTTCCCTGAACATCTGGCGTATAAAACATGTGCCATTTCGCCATTTCGGCTGTGGCATTTTGGTAGAGTCCAACCGAATTTAAAAGGCTCAAGACGAGCATCAGAGACGCCGCTGTGAGTGCACCGGCTTCTGCAGCAGAACTTGTACAACAACTTTTATTTTTCTTTTTATTGAAGAACATATAAAAATTAATAATAATGAATAAATGACAGTAGAAAGTATACCATTTTTTTTATTTGCTGTGTTGAGATTGATAGATATCCACAGAAACACCGATTTACATTTTCTGCACACACAACATCTTGTGTTATAATAGAAAAGGAAACACAATATATAGTGTTTTGGCTCTTTTCTCTTCTTTTATTGATTCACGTGCTAAACTCGCGTTCTATGGAAGCGTGTGCAAAAGAATTTCGATGTTCTTCGTGTCACAAACTCTTTTTTAAGGGAGTTATTGTTGAGGGTGATCTCGAAATTAAATGCAAATACTGCCATCACTTGAATCATATAATTCAAAGCGATCTCTGCAATCTTGTTTGCATGATCCAAAATTGCCCCAATCGAATCTTCATGACAGATCGTAAACTGCCCAACGTCTAATCATCTGAATGTTTTGTTCTTGAGAAGCTCCAGAAGCTCGATAGCGAGCTTTTTATTTTATTAAAAAACGCATCAAACCGAAAAACAAATATGCCGACCGACATCATGATCATCAAACGAAATGGAGAAAAAGCTTCCTTTGATAAAGAGCGTATTCAAAATGCGATATTGAAAGCATCTGAAGTCACGGGTGAAATCCCGGCGACACAGGTTCGGCGTATTACAGAGACGGCGGTTCTCTTTTTAGAAAAGCGTGCAAAAGCAAATCCGGAAATTCCGGTGGAAGAGATTCAGGATGTCGTTGAGTTCTCTTTGCTTAGCTCCGGTTATTTTAAGACAGCGCGATCTTTCATTGTCTATCGTGAAAAGCGTGCCTTGGTGCGAGACACACAGAAAGCAGTTGTTGACGTTGAGGCGGCGATCGGTGAATATCTTGATCGGTCAGACTGGCGTGTGAATGCAAATGCGAATCAGGGATACAGCCTTGGAGGCATGATCTTGAATACTTCAGGAAAATTAATTGCAAACTATTGGCTCAACTTTGTGTATCCAAAAGAGGTTCGTGATGCGCATACAGAGGGAGACGTTCACATCCACGATTTGGATATGTTTTCGGGATACTGCGCAGGTTGGAGTCTTCGTCAGCTTTTGGAGGAAGGGTTTAACGGTGTGCCGGGGAAGGTGGAATCAGGAGCTCCAAAACATCTTGAAACCGTTGTCGCACAAATGGTGAACTTTTTGGGAACACTCCAGAATGAATGGGCAGGTGCGCAGGCATTTTCATCTTTTGATACATTTTTGGCTCCGTTTATCCGAAAAGATGATTTAACGTATGCGCAGGTAAAGCAATGTGTTCAGCAATTTGTATTCAATCTCAATGTTCCATCACGATGGGGAACGCAAACACCATTTACCAACATTACGTTGGATTGGGTGTGCCCAGAGGATATGCGTGAGAAGTTTCCAAAAATCGGTGATGAGGTACAGACATTCACGTATGGAGAATGCCAAAAAGAAATGGACATGTTGAATAAGGCGTTTATTGAAGTTATGTCATCCGGTGATGCAAAGGGGCGCATCTTCACATTCCCAATTCCAACCTATAATATTACAAAAGATTTTGATTGGGACAGTGAAAACGCAGAGGCATTGTTTGAGATGACAGCAAAATACGGTATTCCATACTTCCAGAATTTTATGAACTCTTCGCTGAATCCAAGTGATGTGCGAAGCATGTGCTGTCGATTACAGTTGGACCTTCGTGAATTAAAAGCGCGAGGTGGTGGATTGTTTGGTGCAGCAGAAATGACGGGATCAGTTGGCGTTGTCACAATCAATTTGCCACGCATTGGTTATCTCGCAAAAACAAAAGAGGATTTCTTCGCACGACTTGGTCGACTCATGGATATCTGCAAAGAATCTTTAGAGCTAAAACGCAAAGTTGTTGATGAAAATATTGAACGCGGACTTCTTCCATATACAAAGCGATACCTCAATTCACTTCGCAACCACTTTTCTACGATTGGATTAAATGGAATGAATGAAGCGTGCTTGAACCATCTTGGTGTGGACATTGCGTCAGAAGAAGGCTTGGCATTTGCATCAGAAACACTCGAGTTTATGCGTGATCGACTGATTGCGTATCAGGAGGAAACAGGTCACCTCTACAATCTTGAAGCAACGCCTGCTGAAGGAACAACATATCGCTTTGCACGTGAGGATAAAGTGCGATTGCCGGGTATCGTCCAATCTGGAACACCAGAGGCGCCGTATTACACAAACTCATCACATCTTCCTGTTGGGTATTCGGATAACCCACTTGCCGCGCTTGATCATCAAGATGCTCTTCAAACAAAATACACAGGAGGAACGGTGCTTCATCTTTTCTTGGGCGAGCGCGTAAAGGACTGGAAAACTTGTCGAAGCTTTGTTCGAAATGTCGCGAGCTCATACAAACTTCCATACTTTACAATCACCCCAACATTTAGCGTGTGCCCAACGCATGGTCATTTGCATGGAGAGGTTAAGAATTGCCCAACGTGCAACAAGGTATGTGAGGTGTGGTCACGTGTTGTCGGATACTTCCGTCCCGTTGATCAATGGAACAAGGGAAAGCAAAGTGAGTACGCCGAACGAACTGAATACGTGATCGGACCAATGATGGGAGCTCCTGAAGAAGTTGTTGCAGAGGAAGCGGTTTGCAATCTCGAGCTTGTCGAACAGGAGTAGGTGGGGGGCGGTGAGTACTGAGTTGAAAGTCCATAAAGCCTGTAAAGTCGAAAGTACTTTTTCTTATGTCATCCTCGGGTTTAACCCGGGGATCCAGAATCAAATGAGGTGTGGAATATATCTGTCATCCTCGGGTTTAACCCGTGGATCCAGAATAAGATGGTGCGCTTCATCGAAGTCCGAACTCTCACCTTGGAAGGGGAGATACAGAGGGGTATCGAAGAAAGTTTTTCATCCTCTTCTGTCATCTCGACCGAGGAGGCTCTGTGACGAGTGGAGAGATCGCTTTTCATCCGTCATTCCGACCATCGTGGAGGAATCCCTTTTATAAACAACCTTCTTTGAAAAGGGATCTCTCGACTACGCTCGAGATGACGGAAGTGAGAAAAGGGATCCCGGATGCTTTCGGGATGACGGGAGTGAGAAAACGGATCCCGAAAGCATTCGGGATGACAAAAAGAATCCCTCCCTAAAAAAACGGACACCCCGTGTCCCAGTTTCATCAAACCTTCAAAACTCCTAACCTATTAATCTAATGGACGGGGGTTTGGGGGTCGCCTGCCTGTTTG
>JANLIO010000005.1 GCA_024654265.1 bacterium
GGGCAAGAGCGTGGGCTTCGGAGTGGGACCGAGAATGTTTCCGGAATGATTGGAATGGCAGAATCACTTGAGCGTTCAGTCGCGCTTCGTGAAAAAGAAAATGTGCGTCTCACGAAACTTCGTGATCATCTTATCGACGGACTCCTTACGATTCCAAAGTCACGATTGAACGGTCACACAACCGAACGGCTTCCAAATAACGTGAATGTATCTTTTTTGGATATTGAGGGCGAGGCTGCGATTTTGTATCTTGATGCGGAAGGGATTTATGCTTCAACCGGATCCGCATGTGCGTCATTGTCATTGGATCCGTCGCATGTCATTCTTGCGATAGGTATGTCGTATGAAGCGGCACATGGTTCCATTCGGTTTTCCTTGGGTCGGGAGACAACGTTGAAAGATATTGATAGGGTGATACAGGTAATGCCCGGTGTCGTGGAACGGTTGCGGAAAATTTCACCCGTGAATCTCGACATGAAACATTTTGGATGATCTGTCATCCTGAACGTATTTGGGATTTTTTGTCACAGTTCCGTCATCTCGACCGAGGAGGCTCTGCTTGTACCGTCATCTCGACCAAGGAGGCTCTGCTTGTACCGTCATCCCGACCGAGGAGGCTCTGCTTGTACCGTCATCTCGACCGAGGAGGCTCTGCGACGAGTGGAGAGATCCCTTTTATAATGAAATCATTTCCTTTGAAGAGGGATTCCTCCGCTACGGTCGGAATGACGGAAGGAGAAGTGAGATATCCCCCAAAGGGATTCGAGATTTACCTCGTAGTCTCATACGGGGGCAGAATAATAGGTACATCATATGAAAGATCAAATTGAAACATCATCTGTAGACGCTCGGAAGGGAGACGTTGTGACACGGTCGAAAGATCGTGGGTGGTTTTATACGGATGTTGTGAAGGATCATTTTTTTCATCCGCGAAATTTTATGGATGATGAGTCCGAATACGTGGATGCATCAATGGGAATGGTTGGTTCACCGGCGTGCGGAGATGCAATGAAGGTATGGATCAAAGTTGATCCGGAGACGGAACGTATTATTGATATGAAATGGAAGACGTTTGGATGTGGGTCTGCGATTGCGTCCACTTCGATCATGTCTGTGATGGTAACGGAAGATGGTGGGATGACGTTGGACGACGCACGAAATCTCACTCCGCAAAAAATCATGGAGCGACTCGGCGGACTTCCTGCGCGCAAAGTACATTGTTCCGTGTTGGGTGATAAGGCGCTTCGTTCCGCGATTAACGATTGGTATCGAAGACAAAAACGACATGACAAAATCCAAGTAGAGCAAGGACGGTTGATTGATAAAATATTGCGAGTCACAGATTTGGATATTGAAGAGGCTGTGTTGGACGGTGCGACAACGTTGGAAAAAGTGCAGGAGAAAACAAAAGTTGGAACCGGTGATCCATCATGTATCCCCGAGGTTGAACAGTTGATCCGCTTTTATCGCGAAAAGTTTTTTGGCGTAGATCCGGTATAAAAAAACCGGCACCACGAGGATGGTACCGGCGATCTTGCGATCATGGAGAAAGGAGCGGAACCCCGAGAGGGTCTCGGGGTTATTTTAGTGTTCTACGATAGGCTTGGCTGATCTCGTCGAGTTGAGCCTGTTCTTTTGGAGACATTTCCCTCGAAATATCCAGCGTGGGGATGCGGGAACTCCTTGGTTGTTTCGTTGTTCCCGGCAGAAACGGACCGCTGGAACCGGACTGTCTCGTGCCACCTCTTCGAGAAATGGGCAAATTTGAGAGCTCTGGTGAAAGCTCTTTTTGAAGGGCTGGCGATTTCATTTGAGGTGCCAAGCCCTCCATTGTCGCAGGACCATCACCTTCTTCGTCAAAGTCGACGTCGTCTTTGAAAAACATCGCCATTGCTTCTTCGGTATGCTTTTTTAAGCATCCTCGGAATGCACTGATGAAGCTTTCAGGAATCATTTCCCAGTCGATTCCGAAAAAGTCTAGTAGAGACTGAAACAGTTCCGATTGGCCTTCCATGGCATTCATGACTCTTGATGAGACCTCGATCGTGAGCGCGCCTTCCGAAAACATGGTTTTGATGCCATGTCGCTCTCTGTATAGTGCGCTTACACGATTGGCGAGATCAGCGTTTTCACGCAAGAGTACGCTGAGCCTGGTTTCCAGCTTCTTGATTTCATTTCGAAGCTTTTGATTTTCCAGACTACCAAAAACTGGCGGTGGAAGCGTTTCTTTTGACATGATGTCCTCCTGGTTTGGGTTTGTCGATGAACAATGGAGGCTACCCCATTTTGAAGATCCTGTCAAGCTATGTTGACATTTAATATCATATCGCATTTGCATGATGTGATCATCTGCGATGTTTACTTTTTTTGAAGTATAAAAATGTTTCGTGTGACAAATTGACCCTCACGATGATATTGGAGAGGGGAGTCTGGAAGAATAGTAAAATGTTTTTGAACAAAAAGATCCTTGGAAAGATTCACGAAGGCGTGTCCATTTTTTGTTTGAAAAGATGGCCATACGCAAACGAGCTTCCCATCCTTTTGGAGAAGGGAATGGAAAATGGGGAGAGCATCTTGCCACAAGGATGTGATTTCTTCTGCATTTTTTTCCAGCATGGTTTCTGATTCATCGCCTTTGAGCGGTGGGCCAAGGTGTCCTTCCGTGACAATGGCGTCGACAGGTCCTAATTTCTTTTTGTTCAAATGTCGAACATCTGATAAAAATATTTCTATCTTGGAACCTGATTCAGGATCAGCGATTTTTTCTTGGATGAGCCACTTTGTATTTTTTTCGCTTGCAGATACTTGATTTTTATCATTGTCTGAACCAATGATTTTTTTTGCATCGGTTGCAAGCTCTGTTTCCATAAGGATTGTTCCTGATCCGCAGAATGGATCAAGAAGCGTTCCGTCGGCGGGAAGCGTCGCGAGGTTCACCATCATGCGTGCGAGCTTAGGTGGGAGCATGCCAAGACGCGCAGATCGTGCTGGGCGATCATAATCTCGGTGGCTCCATGCATCTGCATCTTGAACGTGTGTTGTGAGACCAACGTGGATGATTTCGCCATCAGCGATCAGAATGAAATCATATCCCTCTGTTGTGAGTTTCATTTTTGCGACTGCGGCAGGCGAGAGGATCTTCTCGTCTTTTGACGTTACCCAACGTGCGGATCGGCCTCGTGATTTCAATTCGCGTTTCAGTGCTTTTCCGAGGAGATCTGATTTGAGACGTTTTGATCCAAATACAGAAAGACCAAACAAGACGCGTTCTTTGCGCGGTATTTGTTCGATGATGTCGGCAAGTTGAGATGAGTCAAATTTCGCGGTTGGGAGTGTTGCAACAATATCACCAAGCTTTACGGTTCCGCCAAGCGAATTCATCCGTTCAGCCCCATTCCAGTCGTCAGATTGGGCGAGAAGAGCGGTTCCGATCATTTGGACATCCTCAGAAGGATGAGACGCGCAAAACTCAGCTTTACTAAGCAATGGGTGGCTTCCAAGGATAGAGAAGTGATTCATGGCGACAGTATGCTCGAATCTGCGTAGCTTGTCACTTGACGATGCGAACAATATATGGTTGTATGACAAGTCGTTCTTCGACAATCTCTGCGCGCGAAATGCGCCGGGGAATACAGACTCTTCTCTGCAATTGTAGAGAAAAAGACATCGGAAAATCCAAACAAAGGGAAATGGAGGAACCATGAAATTCCGAACGTTCAAACAGGTGCTTTTTGTGGCGGTCGCTTTCGTGGTCGCCCTTTTTGTCACCGTAGCTTCGGCAATGCCGGAGACCGGGAAGTTTCAGGTCGTTCATCGAACCGAGGAAGACGCGACGAAGGACTCTCGTCCTCACGTCGTCGTTGGACCGCGTGTTCAGGTGGATCAAATCGTGACCGCGTTTGCCGTCATGTACAAGAATGCGACCGGGAAAGAGTTGACGTGGCAGGTGATCCAAGCGGAGAACGCGAAGAACACCATCCCCGTTTGCAAGATCCCGGGTGATGGCCCGATGTGGCGCGGGCGTGGTGACACGTCGGTGTGGGAAAACTGTCCGGAAGAACACCGGACGGTTGCGTTGATCGCCGGCTCTTCCGGCGTGATCCGGATTCCTATGCACAGCGTGGAAACGTACGGTCAAAAGATGCAACGCCTGCAGAAGCAAGACGCTTGTCTTAAAAGCGTCGAATGTATGACGAAGCGACTTCGGGAGTTGGGTGCTCCGGCTCCGAAGGTCGAGGTCAATCAAAAGAAGGCGGATGAAAAGCCGTCGAGTACTTCAATCCCCGAAGCATCGAGTTCGGTGCCGGTGGGGCCACAGCGTACGCCTCACGCAAAACGGGTGGATACGGATGAGAAGTTGAAATCGGTTTTCACTCTCGACCCCCCGTTTGCAATCATTGGTGTCATGATGTTGCTCCTTGGTCTTGTCGTCAGCTTCAAGAAGGGCTATGCGCAAGGCAAGACGCAGGGCCACAAGCTGGGTCGAGAAAGAGCCCTTGAAATTGGGCGTCTCGCAGGTCGCGAGGACATCTTGGCCGTTGTTCGCGAACTTCCGACTTTGAACATCTCGTTTATCTCGGGACCAATTGAGTTGGACTCGTTGGGTTCGATGCAACGAGCGGTAGTGAAGTCATTGCCACTGAAGCCACGCGAAAAATCTCTTGCTCCGAAGAAGGATCTGGAAACGGCGACACAGAAGATCGCGGATTTGGAGCGCAAGGTGGAAGAGCTCGAGATCGAGAAAAAAGCATCGGCTCGATCCGCGGATGAACAAGCAGTCGCACTCCGTGCGAAGTTGGCGGATGAGAAGAAAGCTCTGCAGGAAGCAAAAGACGCCATCGCGAATCTCGCTTTCGAGCTTCGTCAGTTGCAGGATGAACTTGACGCTTTGAGAAGCAGGCCGTCTGTCGTCGTGTATGGTCAATCGGGGATTCTCATGTCTACTGACGAACTCGTTGCGCGTCTCGATGACGAGGACGCCTTTGATGGTGAGGAGACGGTTGTTCGTGAGAGGAATGATGGTGCGAAGAGTGCTCAGCAAGAGCCCGCGTCTCTCGCTCGTCAAATCGCTGAGAAAGATGCTCGGATTGCTGAACTTGAATCCGAGGTTCGAACGGCGAGGGAGTTGGTCGAAAGTAGCAATGAACAGGCTCGAGCTTGTGTCAGAGCACACAGTGATGTGAGTACATCGCTAGAGCATGCCCGTCAGGAAATCAAGTCGCTGTCAGCACAAAGCAACGCGACCGATCTGCGGAAGCTAGCGAAACCCGGTTTTGATGAGGCGCTTCGGCTCACAGAGCGGGCACTACGTCATGGCTTGGGTGATACTGATAATCCCTTGCAACTCAGTTTGCAGGGTTTTACCTCTTTGCTCTATATCCTGGGGCGAAAGGTTGAACCTTCTCCAGAGCTGATCTTGACTATCCCGACGGAAACAGCTCGTAATTTGATCC
This sequence comes from bacterium, assembly GCA_024654265.1. Lineage (GTDB taxonomy): Bacteria > Patescibacteriota > Patescibacteriia > 2-12-FULL-60-25 > 2-12-FULL-60-25 > JANLIO01. Next base: position 5,454 of record JANLIO010000005.1, read on the forward strand.
AGGTTGAGGATCATTACCTGTCTCAGCTCGTTGAGGCACTTGCCGGCTACGGAGCGCAACCGCTTCGAGAAACACAGTCATTCCGACCGAGTATCGTTTAGAGCGAATCGGTCCTACTCAGTTACGGGCCCGCACGAACTTCACGTGTGGGCCCTATTTGTTATCTGATGGATTGACGCTATTCTCATTCCGTGATAGCGTTCTCGCACAATTTACTCATATCGGTCCGCTCTCTCACCGATCAACGCGGAGAGACCCCCACACCTTTTTCGCACGGTTCGCAATAGAATCGACCACATGAAATGAGATTGGGTTCATCTTGCATGATCCCAAATCGTGGACAAAAAAGGTGTGGGGGCGAAATATGAACTTATGAAATACGAACTTCTTTATATTATTCCTGCAACCATTGCAGATGACGAGCTCTCTTCAGTAGAAGGGAGTGTGAGTGCACTTCTTGAAAAGCATGGTGCACAAACGATTGAAAGTACTCGGCTTGGAAAGTTGCGTTTTGCGTATCCGATCAATAAAACGCGATATGGTCATTACACGTTAGTTCATTTTGACGCGGAAGGTGAGTCCATGGCGAAAATTGACATGGAACTTCGCATCTTGAACACAGTTCTTCGATATATTGTTTTGAAGCAGGAAGATACATCGAAAAAACCATTTACGCTCGTACAATTTACAGAGGTGAATGTTGATTCAAAGGAAGTTGGACGACGACGAAAGAAATCATCAGATGATGAAACAGAAAAACCAGCACGAGAGGAGATTTCATCCGGTGTAAAAGCAATTGAAGGAGATGAAACGGCTGTAAAGGAAGATGTTGTTGAGGAAAAGAAAGAAGATGCTCCAGCCTTGACGGATCAAGAGCTTGAAAAGAAATTAGACGATGTTCTTACAAAAGATGAGAAAGAAGCGTAATCTATAGATCATATGAACTTGAATCGAGCCATGATTATCGGGAACCTTACACGGGATCCCGAGCTCCGCACAACAACGACGGGGCAGAACGTGTGTAATTTCAGTATTGCGACCTCCTCGCAGTGGAATGACGCACAGGGTCAGAAGCAGGAACGCGTTGAATATCACAACATTGTTGCATGGGGACGTCTCGCGGAAATTTGCGGACAATATCTTGCAAAAGGACGGAAGGTTTACCTTGAAGGTCGTTTGCAGACACGCGAATGGGAAGCACAGGACGGAAGCAAAAAAAGCCGAACAGAAATTGTTGCTGAAAATATGATCATGTTGAGTTCTCCACCGGCGGGTGGTGCGGGTGCAACGAATGAGAGTGCGCCAGCGGTTAAGCAGACCGCAAATCCGGTCGTTGCTTCAAGTGAGCCGGTCATTGATCAGGGGACAGGAGAAGAAGAAATTCGAATTGAAGATATTCCATTTTAAGTTATGACACCAATCAAAAAACAGTCACGTCATTGTCACTTCTGCCGAGTGAGCTCGGAAGCAGTCGACTTTAAAGATACAGATACATTGCATCGCTATCTTTCTTCGTTTGGAAAGATCGTTTCGCGAAAGCGTTCGGGTGTGTGTCCATGGCATCAGCGAAAGTTGGCGGTTGCGGTGAAGCGCGCGCGCTTCATGGGACTTCTCCCATACGCCGTTTAAATTGTGAACGCGTAGCGCGAAACACGTCACGTATTTATAATGTGTGACGCGTTACGAGTTACGCGTTTTGCGTTTATGAAATTAAAAAATATCCAAACACGATCTGAGGTCGTGACCAGTATCCGAGCATGGTTTGATGCAAAGGGATTTACCGAGGTTCATACACCTCGGCTTGTTGGGTTGCCTGGGCAAGAACCACATCTTGAGCCATTTTGGATGGAGGTGCAGGAGCAGGGTGGCACACAGAAGACGCAGAATGTTGCGCTGATCACATCTCCCGAGTACGCGATGAAGCGTTTGCTTGCTGAGGGCATGGAGAAGATTTATGACGTAGGTCCGTGTTTTCGAAATGGAGAGCCGTGGGACGGATCTCATGATCCGGAATTTTTAATGTTGGAGTGGTATCAAAAAAGCATCTCTCTTTCCGAGCTTATGGATCAAACCGAGGAGATGGTGCGAGGCGTGGCAGAACGAATGCGGATTGCGCCATCTGCGCTTTCGCGAAGTTGGCGTCGGATGACGGTCGCGGAAGCGTTTCGTGAATATTTGGATATGGATCTTGAATCGATGTTGGAAGATTTTGATGAAGATGAATTTTTTAAATTGTTTCTTACTCACATTGAACCAAAGCTCTCAAAAAATCAGCCAACATTTTTGTATCGTTACCCCGTGCAACTCGCATCACTTGCAAAGCCGTGCGACGACGATCCGCGATTTGCGGAACGGGTTGAGTTGTATATTGGCGGTTTAGAAATCGCGAATGGATTTGAAGAATTAACTGACGAGGACGAACAACGACGTCGGTTTCTTGAAGAGCAAAAGACGCGAAAAGAATCTGGCAAAAAAACATGGCCTCTCGATGAATCATTTTTATCTGCACTTCCAAAAATGGGTCCAACGGCCGGGATTGCGTTTGGCGTTGATCGTCTTGTGATGGTATTTACGGGATCAAAATCGATAAATGATGTTATTCCATTTTCCGCAAGAGAACGATTCAGTAACGAGATGAAGGATTGACGGAATCATCATTTTTCTGCACACTCTGGCCAACTATGTCATCTCCATCTGAAATCAAAAAAGGTATTGTCATCAAGCACAATAATGACTTGTGGGTCGTTTCCGAATTTCAACATATCAATCCCGGAAAAGGAGCTGCGTTTGTGCGTACAAAGATGAAGAATGTAAAGAATGGAAAATCGTTGGATCAAACGTATAAGGTTTCCGAGAATATCGACATCGTTCCGATGGAGTACCGTTCAATGCAATATTTGTTTCACGACACGACAGGCCACACGTTCATGGATACACACACGTATGACCAGATCGTCATGGCGGATGCAGAGGTGGGTGATGACGCGAAATATCTTTCAGAAGGATTGGGCGTCATTGTCGCCATGTATGATGGACGACCCGTCGCGCTTCAACTTCCAAAAAAATTAACATTTAAAATTATTGAAACAGAGCCGGCGGTGAAAGGGGATACCGCAAGTGGGAATGTTTCAAAAGAAGCGAAAGTGGACGCTGGATTTGTGGTGCACGTTCCAATTTTTATCAATCAAGGAGACAGTGTTGTTGTGAATACGGATACGGGTGCGTATGTGGAGCGAGCATGAGCGCGTGTATGCGCAAGAAAATACTCGAAAAATTTGCCACTCACCGTTCGTTTGCGGAGGCGGATGTCCGACAGCTCGTTACGGATATTTCGTTGGAGATGGGATTTGGGTTGTCACGGCTTGATGTGCCGGCACAACGCCACAACCGCACTCCGGAATCTATCAGTTGGCTGGAAGATGCACTCGTCGCCGAAGGGGAGCGACTTCTCAAATTAGAACGATAATGAGATCGTATTCGACGACAAAAGATCGTCCGAACCTTTGACGGTGGTGAACGCCGTGAATTCCGTATCGGTCGTGTATTGGATCGTGAGCTCGCACCATGTGAATTCGCAGATGGCGAGGATGGGATCAAACCGCGTCCGTCCTTCGATGATGCTGGACCATCCGCGGTTTTCCACGGTTGCGGAATCCAATCGCAGAACGGCTTCGTGCGTGCTCGTTGCGTTTTCGAGGAGCGTCAGCACGGGCGCGGGTCGTGATTTCATATGTTGGGCAAGCTGGCGGATTGCGGTCGTGACATCGGAATTCATTTCTTCACCCTCTTCAATCGGTTCATCTTCGTCATAATCCATGAAGGATGTAACAGGCACATCGTGAACCAGCGAATTCCAATCTTCTCCGTAAATGTCCTGTGCGACTTTTTCGCTCGTCAGCCAGTGGATGAGCCCGGTTTGGGACACGGTGTACACGCGAGGGTCGGATTCGATTTTTATCAAGCTTCCGGGGCGGTATGTGACGTTTCCGCCGAGTGGTAGTACAGCGATGTCTTCATCCGTCACTTCCACGACATCGTCGAAATTGTCATACCAACTTTTGTAAACGCTCTCGTTCGGAAAGACAAACCGCTTGTCGTCATATGCGTAATAAACTGCGGGGGACGATGCATTTTTGATCAAAAGACCGGTGGGGGATGCGGCAGAGGACGGATGCGGGAGCATGAGCGCGAGGATCATGATGGGGAGAAAGTGTTTCATGTTCGAGAGGATAGCAAATCCGCGCGTGGCGCGCGAGCCGATTCGGCGGCGCGGATGATGAGATCCGCAATATCCATTCCTGTCGCTTTTTCAAGCATTTTAAATCCAGGGTTTGCGTTTATCTCAATGACGCGTGGTCCATTTTCGGATCGAAGAATATCAATGCCCATGATATCCAATCCACACTCTTTAATAATTTTGTCGATAACGATCATTTCGTTTTTCTTGAGCGTTATTTTTTTTGCGCCACCTCCTAAATGACTGTTGGCACGAACATCTCCTTTTCGCGCACGACGTTGCATGACTCCGGCAACTTTTCCGTCGACACAAAAGACGCGAAGATCGCGACGTTTCGCACCAACGACAAACTCTTCGATAATGACCGCGTTTCCATCGCGCACGCCAAGGTAATCAACGATTGGAGAAAACGATTCTTTGTTCTCTGCGTAAAAAACGCCGGTTCCTTGCGTACCAAACGCCGTTTTTAGGATCAGTGGAAATCCGATTTTATTCGCGACTCTTAATGCATCCGCAGACGTTTTTGCAATCGCCCATTTTGGAGTTGGGATGTCATGTTCTAAAAACCATGCATGTTGAGCGAGTTTATTTTTTGATCGCGCGACCGCATGTTCGTCTCCATTCATTATTACGTACCCCGCACGTTTTAAAAACGTGAGGTTGAACATGTGGATTGAAGGTTCTTCTGTAAAATTAGGTCGGTTAATAATGACATCAAACTTACCTAATGGTTTTGATTCATGAAGAATGGCACCGGTATTTGTAAATGCTAAGTAAGGTTCAAGGATTCGAACCATGGTGTGGCCTCGTTGTGTGCCGGCTTCCATAAGCCGTTCGGCTCCGTTTGGCGAAGAGGAGGATTCAGGACGAAATGCGGTTGCAGTCAATATTCCAATTCGCATAATATTGTGATGAGTTTGAGGCTATATGAAATCATCCTTTTTGAATTTTGTCACTCTTTCTTGTTCCTGTTTTATGTCACAATACACACATGTGTAAAGAGAGTGGGTAGGTATTGCTTTCGCATTTGAAAAAAGATCGAATCTGCGCTAGGATCGCATCGCCTGCATAGGTGGCGAAATTGGTAGACGCGCCAGCCTTAGGAGCTGGTTTCCGCGAGGAAGTGAGGGTTCGAGTCCCTCCCTGTGCACCATCGCGTTGAACGCGATTCCTTTTTTTGAGAAGAATGCGACGTTGAACGTCGTAATACAATTTGATCTTATCGCGTTGAACGCGATTCCTTTTTTTTGAGAAGAACGCGACGTTGAACGTCGTAATATAATTTAATCTTGTCGCGTTGAACGCGAGCTTAGATTATGAACACATAAAAAAGAAACGACGTTTATTGTCGTTTCTTTTTTTGATGGAGTGTATTGCCTAAGCGGCTTTTTTCTTTGTAATCACATCCGTAACCACTTCCTTCGGAACACGTGCAGAAACAATGGCGATGTCATCGTCCTCTTTGTAGGTGGTTCGTGCTTTTGAGATTTCTCGAAAAGTATCCAGACGGTTTATTTGAGATCTTCCTCCTAATGACGAGCTACTTGCCATTTCGACGAGATTCATCTCGTCGGTTTCCTGACTTTCAAATTTATCGATGACACCGTCCGTCGCGAACAGAATTTCCTCTCCTGGATTTAAAGATCTGAAAACAAGAGATGGATCAGGATCAGATCCGCCGAGCGCTTGGGTCAACCTTATTTTTAATCCTGTATATGTATATTCCTTTGTAAGTCCAGGGAGTACTTCAATAGGAAACGTTTTCCTCTCCTCTGCGTCTTTGTTCGTGCCCTCGTTATCAGCTCGTTTTTCATCTTCTTCTTGGTTTTTCATTTCGTCCAAAAGTTCTGGTGTCAGCGCACCCGTTTTTATGAGATAACGAAATAGTGAATCTTCTTTTGTAAGTGCTTCTATGAGACCGTTTTCTTTTTTCAAAAAAGCACCGCTATCTCCGGCGTTTGCGATAATCGCCCAATGTGAACCGTCTGGAGTTGTATGAATGGTGCCAACGCAGATTGTGGATTTCCCTTTTGTCTTTTTTACATCCACGTGCGTTGCTTTGATCGCTTCGATAAGTGCCAACCCTTTTTTTCCTATAGATGGATCTTCCTGCATGATTTTTTCGATTTCATCAATTGAATTTTTTCTAATCTCGAGTTGATTTCCAAAATCTTTTTGTCCTTGATATGCGAGCTCAGCATTCGCGAGTCGCTGAACGACGCGTGGCGTATCAAGGCTCATGATATTTTTAAGCTCATCCGCAAAATGTTTCGAGATTGATGTTTCCGCTTCTTTGCTTGCAAGGTCTCCAAAGCCTTCACCGCCAAGGCCATCTAACACGCCGAGTAAACCCGTCTCCGGATCTGCGATAATATTATCTTGATTCCTATTTTGTTTTCCCATTTCTTTATCTTTTTTCCGCGCGTTTTTTGCTTCAAGCGTCGCCACAACTTCGAGGCCGGGAAAACCTTTAATCTCAAATGCTTCCACGACATCAGGTTCTTGCAGTTCACCCGGCTCGCGTGTTTCAAGGAGGTCATCTTCTGCGAGTTCCATAATCTCTTCTTCTTGTTGAGGTATGTATTCAGTTCCGCGTGAAGGATTTGAACGCGTATCAGAATCGGGAATGACCTCAATGTCGTCATCCATCAATTCATATTCTGCTTCGTGTGGAATTGGTACTGGAGTTTCTCGTTTTGAAAATGGATTTGGTAATGCGCCTTCTGGATTCATATTTTTTGAAATTGAATGTTTGAATAGAGCAAGAATAGTATGTATCGATTATTATTTTTTAATCTTTTTTATTTGATGAAACGGATGATCTTTCGGCATTAATTTGTTTAGTATGGACATGCGGATTTTAAATTCATCCGCACTACACGAATTTTTCCAATCGGAAATAAGGAGATTTATTTGTGTTTTACTTTTTTCTTCTGCAAGTGACTCAATGAGCCACATAACAAATGTTCCGGTGCTCTTATCAGGATCCTCACCGGCGATCCATTCATAAAATGACTTGTCATTTCTTTTTCCTTGATCCGCAGGATCAAGACCAATCTGACAGGGTACGCTTTTTACTTTAAGATCTTTTATTTTCATATACTAAAGTGACAAGGCGAGCCCAAGTTTTTGATTTACTCTTTTGATAAAAGGAATAAATCCAGAACCCTTTGTCAGTTTATCAACGACGCCAAAAAGTGAACGAGTATCTAGTTTTAGCCGAGCGGTCCATGTGACTCCCATGATAGCCGCTTTTCCGAGGTGCCCTTGATGAGTTGCATTGGGACTATCCGCTTGCACGATATCTCCTTCTTCATCAAATTTACAAACATTCAATCCTTTCCCGAGATCAACAAGCTCCTCCATTGTAAGGTCGCCTGCGAGTGCGCGTTCTTTTAATTTGGAATATTGATTGTTCATCAGATTCTCTACAAGATTTGTCTGCATTTCCTTCTTCTTCTCAGGGTTATGTATTGAAGAAATAACTGAGTGAATCGCTTTTACTAAATTTTTTTCAAACGTAGGAAGGATCATGTCTCGAAATACCATTCCACGAATTTCTTTTTCGTTCCATGGTTTTGGGCCGAGTTCGGTTTTTGTTTTTCCTGGTAGTTTTTCTGCCATGGTAGGAATATCGACATCAGAGATCCTTGCCCATACATACGATCCGATTTTAATGTTTGCGACAAACTCGGCCTCTTCCAGTTGGTACTTTTTTATAAGTTTTAAGTTTCCGAGTAAAAAATTAGCGCCATCGCTACTTCCGCGAGCTTCCTTATCAACGATAACAAGAAGGTCCTTTAATAGTCTGCGCCCTCCTTTAGGGTCGTTTTCTTTTGCAGGTTCTTTTTCTATAACAAATCCAATTTCGGATACATATTTCGTGTCTGGATTTTCAGCCATGTTTTGAACGTGCATCGCTGGAATACGTTGGCCTGTTTCATTTGTTTTCCAGAACAGTTGAACTCGGCGGGCCAGAGCATCGAGTTGTTGACCCTTGGTAAGTTGTTCGTACAGTTCATTGATCGAATCAAGTGAAAGAAAAGCATCCATTCGTTCAGGGTCATTGAATAGCGCAAGCCAATCCTCATTCTTTTTAGAGTAGGGTAATCCAACTTCATGAAAGTTCTGTTTGAATACGGAGTGGACAAATTGTTCTTCTTCAACGCCAAGGATATCTGGTATTCGATTCTTTAGATCAAATAAACGATTTTGTTGCATTGTTTTTTTATCGAGCGGTTTGAGTTGTTTGAATTGTTTTGTTGGATCGGTTGTATCGAGGAGGGGGCCGATATCGTCACTTCCTGCTTCCATGAGATCTATCCAAATTTCCGCCTCCTCCAGTCGGAGCATTTTTTCACCGTGTTTTAAAAAATTTTCGTTTAAACTCATCACGCGTTTACGAAATTTTTTTTCAGAAAAAAAATGTTCAGCAAATTTGTTGGTACACCGTTCCTGTTGCACCATGTAATCAATCATCGGCTGTCGTTGTTCAGGAGAGAGAAGCGATTCGATTTTATCAAATAATTCAAGATCTTCATTTTTCTTTTCACCGGACTTAATCGCCTCGACAACGTTGGTAAATTCAAAGGACGTTTTAGGTTTATGTATTTGAGGAACGACGACCTCTTGACCAGTGACTTTTTCTTGCATTTTCATACGATAGATATATCACGTGAACATAAAAAAAACACCCCCAGCATAACGTTTGCTTGAGGGGTGCTGAGCAGAATATCTTTGTTCAAAGGAGTTCCGCAGTGAATACGGCCCAGTGAATGGCAATGGCTGTTGCGCCTGTAAAGTTGGGCTCAATAACCTTGGTAAGCCAAGGGTCTTTCGACCAGAAACCATGACCGCGAAAGAAGAACTCGAGATCACACAGTTTGGCGCTGTACATCCGAGCGAGTCTACGAATGCCGTTGTTGAACATTGTGAGTCCAAGGCCGGCTTGACTCGGCATACACATATCTTCGAATCGCTGATGTTGTCCGTCGGTTGGGTCGTAAACCGTATTGAGGATCAACAGGGCGTTGTACTTGGCGATATGATCGAGAATGATCTTGATGCGCTGAAGAACTTTGTCCACGATTTGGTGCCAGCCAGTTTGTGTGGTCGGAAGGGATTCTTGAAAAGCAGTCACAGCCAAAAGGTCATTACCACCTACCGTGAGTGTGATGATATCGGGTTTTTCCGTCACACGCGTAAGGTCATCGAAGACATTGAACGTTGTCCATCCATCTTGTGTGAGATTTTGGAATGGATCAGCTTTGATGATGCGTGCGAATTGATTTGCCGCACCACCATATGGAACGCCAGTGTAGTCATCGATCGAAATTGAGTCACCGAGAGCGAGATATTTCATGGTCGCCTCCTATCTTGAGTTGAAAGTTCAGTTTTTCTCCTGAGAGCTTTTTAGCTTATTTTGAGCATTTTGTCAAGTAGCCTTATCGTTTATTTGTGATACTCCTTCCCTCTCACAATCATCTCTGCACGGTAGAGTTGTTCAAGGAGGACGATGCGCGCGAGGATGTGGGGGAGTGTTATTTTTCCAAATGAGATGATGTGATTTGCCTGACTGCGAATTTCATCTGAAAGCCCCCATGAGCCTCCGATGAGGAAGACGAGAGATTCGCCGTTTTGAGACCACGTTTCGATGTTGTGCGAAAGCGTGGCTGAAGGCACCTCTTTTCCGGTTTCATCGAGTGCAATGATGATGGCATTTTCTGGGAGTGATTTGAGGAGGGAGTCAGCCTCGGTTTGGAGGGTATTTCCGATATTCGGTTTTGCGGAGTTGGAATGGCCCTCGGGAAGCTCGATAATGGATACGTTTACAAAAGGTTTAAGGCGCTTTTCATATGATTGAATCGCTTCTTTTTGCCATGGGTCATTTGCCTTACCAATTGCTCGAATAATGATCTTTTTCATACGAGCTTTATATCGTTAAAAGAGACACTTGACAACAAAGGAGACACGAACTAATATACCCGCACTTCAACCCATGTCCAGATTTCGATCTTGGACCTCTGGAGACCGCAAATGCGAAACCACGAATGAGTATTGACTCACACTAAGGCGCAACGGATCTCTAGAAATTAGAGAACCGCTTGGTCGCCACCAAGTGGTTTTTGTTTCATGCGCGGTGTTGGGGGCGAACCTCGACAACAAAAGATCCATGATGAATAAATATCATACGTACAAGGTATGTAAAAAGTACCTTGTGTATGTGTCCTTCGGGATGCATGCACAAAATTGAAATAACACGTAAGGGCGTACGGTGAATGGCTAGGTATTGAGAAGCTGATGAAGGACGTCGCAGCCTGCGATAAGCCTCGGTGAGGTGGCAAGCAACCTATGATCCGGGGATTTCCGAATGGGGAAACCCATCCTAATGAAGTTGGGATACCTACAGCTGAATATATAGGCTGTATGGGAGGCACCCGGGGAAGTGAAACATCTCAGTACCCGGAGGAAAAGAAACAAACAAATGCGGACCTCTCATCTCTCGCGGACTCTTCGGAGATCGCGTTGAGATGAGCTGTCCGTATGCATTCCGTTAGTAGCGGCGAGCGAACACGGAGGAGCCCAAACCATCATCTGTGAACGCGTGAACCGAATTGAGCACTTGTGTTTGATGAGGCCGCGCGTGACGAGCTTAGGCTGTCGCAGAAGATGGTGTTGCGGACAACACAATTCCGTAATCCTAAGATTTGGAGACAATTATTTTCTCTATAGTCGAGTTTCCTGGAAAGGAAAACCAAAGAGGGTGATAGTCCCGTAGATGAAATAGATGTAAAAATTGTAGTGTTGATCCAGAGTACGACGGAACTCGAGAAATTCCGTCGGAAGCAGCCACGACGATGTGGCAAGGCTAAATACTTCTCATGACCGATAGTGAACAAGTACCGTGAGGGAAAGCTGAAAAGAAGCCCGGGAGGGCGATGAAATAGTATCTGAAACCGTATGCCTACAAAGAGTCAGAGTCCCCACACCTTTCAGATTTTGTGATATCAGAGAAATCTGGTAGCTGTAGATGTATGCATTACTTCTACATTCTCAAAAGTGAAAAAGATGGAAAATTATACAAAGGATTTACGAATGATCTTCGTAAACGATTTCAATCTCATCAAACAGGACAAAATGTTTCCACGAGATTGAGAAGGCCGTTTCGGCTTGTATATTATGAAGCGTATTCTTCAAGAGCAGATGCCTTTAAACGAGAGCAACAGATGAAAAAAACGGCAAAGGCATGGGCGCAGTTGAAAAGAAGAATAGAAAAGAGCATTCAGGAAATCTGAAAGGTGTGGGGATGATGGCGTTCCTATTGAAGAATGAGCCGACGAGTGATCTCGGTGTTGCAGGTTAAGTTCCTGCGGGAATGAAGCCACAGTGAAAGCGAGCCTGAATAGGGCGCAAGTAGCACCGAATCGACCCGAAACCCGGCGATCTAACCATGACCAGGGTGAAGTCCGCCGAAAGGCGGATGGAGGCCCGAACCCACGCGCCGTGCAACACGCGGGGATGAGTTGTGGTTAGCGGAGAAATTCCAATCGAGCCGGGTAATAGCTGGTTCTCCCTGAAATATATTTTGGTATAGCGCTGATTAATAGCATAACGGGGGTAGAGCACTGAATGGGGTAGGGGGCTTCGGCCTACCTCCTCCAACCAAACTCCGAATACCGTTATGTGTTCCCAGCAGTCAGTCCGTGGGGGCTAAGCTCCATGTGACAAAAGGGAAACAGCCCAGATCGCAGACTAAGGTCCCTAACTGTATGCTAAGTGTGAAAGGCAGTGGGGCGGCTTAAACAACCAGGAGGTTGGCTTAGAAGCAGCCATCCTTTAAAGAAAGCGTAATAGCTCACTGGTCAAGCTGCCCTGCGCCGAAAACTTACCGGGGCTCAAGCATACGACCGAAGTCGCGGGCTTCGACATTTATGTCGGAGCGGTAAGGGAGCATTCGCATCGGCGCTGAAGCTATATCGCGAGGTATGGTGGAGCGGTGCGAAGAGAGAATGTCGGCATTAGTAACAACAAGACAGGTGAGAATCCTGTCCCCCGTAAGCCCAAGGTTTCCAGGGCAACGAGAATCGCCCCTGGGTTAGTCGGTCCTAAGGCGAGGCCGAAAGGCGTAGTCGATGGACAGCAGGTTAATATTCCTGCACTACCTTGGTGTTTCGATGGAGAGACGCATTCTTGCATTTTCCGAGAATCTCGGAATGATTCTTCGGGCGCGAAGGGGTGTGATGTAGGCAAATCCGCATCACGTAAGCCTCGTTGTGAGCGCGAGCCGGCCGTAAGGCTGGCAAGGGAAGAGAATGGGGTGCCTAGAAAATCTTCTAGAGCTAACACCAAGGTAACCGTACCGGAAACCGACACAGGTGGGCGGGCATAAGTGTGCCAAGGGGTACGAGAGAAGCATCGTTAAGGAACTCGGCAAAACAGCGACCGTAACTTCGGGATAAGGTCTGGCTGCCGCAAGGTAGCCCGCAGCTAAAGACGCCAACCGACTGTTTACCAAAAACACAGCTCCCTGCTAAACCGCAAGGTGATGTATAGGGGGTGATGCCTGGCCAGTGTCAGAACGTTAAGCGGAGAGGTTAGACGACTTCGGTCGTCAAAGCTTTGAAGTCAAGCGCTGATGAACGCCGGCGATAACTATAATCGTCCTAAGGTGAATATCCACGTTGCCTTAGTGAGGTGAGAGCCCTCCTTTGAACTTCATTTTTGCCAATGAAGAGGTAGAAGAAAATTTGGCTATATGCTGGAATCCCTGAGTATCTTAAGCGACTCGGATAATCATTTTGATTATCCAGTAATACGGCTTTAAGTGCAGGCAATCAGCAGGAAAGACTGAAATGAATCACCGGATCAATTGGATCCATGTTTATTTCAGAATCCTCAGAGACTACACGCCAAACTCCAAGACAACTTGGATGAAGATATAGTCCGAACTGCATGGCGACATGCAGAGTCTGATTTGGAACATCAGACCGATTCAAGCAGATCGTAACAATATTCGAGCGAAATTCCTTGTCGGGTGAGTTCCGACCCGCACGAATGGCATAACGAGTTGGCGACTGTCTTGACGATGCACTCGGTGAAATTGCAATTGAGGTGAAGATGCCTTGTACGCGCAGTGGGACGAAAAGACCCCGTGAAGCTTTACTATAGCTTGATATTGAGTTGTGGCTTAGCATGTTCAGCATAGGTGGGAGCCTTCGGGCAACAGTGAGATACCACCCTTGCCCTGTTACAACCCTTATCCCTACCCGTGAAACCGGGGAGGGAGACAGTATCTGGTGGGTAGTTTAACTGGGGCGGTTGCCTCCTAAAGAGTAACGGAGGCGTTCACAAAGGTCAGCTAGGTGCGGATGGAAATCGCATCGATACCGCAATGGGAAAAGCTGGCTTAACTGCAAGACCTACAAGTCGAGCAGATGGGAAACCAGGACATAGTGATCCGACCGTACGATATCGGACGGCGGAAGCTCAACGGATAAAAGCTACTCCGGGGATAACAGGCTGATCTCCCCCAAGAGTCCACATCGACGGGGAGGTTTGGCACCTTAATATCGGGGTGCTACAGGAGTGATCCTGTACCAAAAATTCGGCTTATAACGGTGAAACCGTAAGTGATTATGTGGTTCTAAAATCACACGGCAATACCGTGGGAAGTCCTCCGACAACAGTTGGAGTGACCCCGTAACGACTGATCCGAAAGGAAAGAGTTCTGATGAAAAATCAGGGCTAACACGCCGACTCTTATCAACAAAATCGAGACTATGCCGAACAGGGCTACGGTCCGAGATAAGAAGAAGATATAGTCTGATCCTGTGAGAAATTACAGAAAAATAACCGACAGCGATGTCGGCTCGTCGCATCCTGGGGCTGAAGCAGGTCCCAAGGGTTTGGCTGTTCGCCAATTAAAGCGGCACGCGAGCTGGGTTCAGAACGTCGTGAGACAGTTCGGTCTCCTGTCTACTGCGCGCGTGGAATTTTGAGGAGACGGATCTCTAGTACGAGAGGACCGAGATTCACGAACCTCTGGTGTACCGGCTGTTCCACCAGGAGCATCGCCGGGTAGCTAGGTTCGGTACGGATAAACGCTGAAAGCATATAAGCGTGAAGCCGTCTCCAAGATGAGAATTCATTTGAGGGCCCTTCGAGACGAGGAGGTCGATAGGCCGTACGTGTAAGGCGCGTGAGCGCTTAAGCGGAGCGGTACTAATAGCCCAATGTTATTTCTTCACAATTTACTACCTTTGTACGTATGATACTTGTTCATCATGGATAAAAAGCTTAAGAATCGGGAATTTTTTCAAGATCTTCTATAAATAGAGATCGTGATGAATTCCCGGTGGCTGAAGCGGTGAAGATACACCCGTTCCCATTCCGAACACGGCAGTTAAGCTCACCAGCAGTGATGGTACTTGGGGTAAACCAACCCCTGGGAGAGTAACCCGTTGCCGGACCATAGAACCTCAACAGAAATGTTGGGGTTTTTTGTTTGGGGATTACTTCGAAAATGCTAGGCTTCTCGTATGATTTCGAAGCCGTTGAAACTGCCGGCGAGAGCGAGGCCTATGATTTTTCCGGAGCAGATTTTTTTTGAGCGTATTTGAGATGCAATTTCGTTGATTGTCGCTCCGGATCCCACGACATCATCGATGAGGAGGATGTTTTTAAAGGTTTTTGTTTCCTCAACCACCATTGATTGCTGGGCATTTTCAATACGTTCATCAAGTTTTGAAAGTGTTTTTTGAGGAACGATAATCGGCGTTCGAATCTTAGTAATTTTCATTGATGGTACAGACAGGCGCAGTTGATTCTCTAGTTCCTTTAAGAATTGAACTTTTCGTTGGACGGTGTGTGGGATAAATCCAATGGCATCAATCTTGTGCCGTTTTATTGTATCTAGAATACGATCATGCACTTCTTTCGCAATTATATTCATAAGTGTATGACTTTGACTCTGTTTTGCGTACAAAATGAGCTCGCCGAGCTTCGTCTTTCCAAAACGTTCAATTGTATAGAATTCAAGGTAATACAATTCGTCTAGATAAACGATTGGGAATGTTTGTTTGATTTTACGCAAACCATTAATAAGACCATTTTCTTTGTACGTATCAAATTTTTTTACGCTTGTAACGTATTCGGTTGATGTTTTTACCGGATCAATTTTTCTCACATCGCACCATCTGATGAATGCCTTAATTCCAGTTTGCAATTCACCGCTTGGTGTAATCTTTAAGAAATTTTCATTAATGAATCGTTCAATTTGAGGATCAAATGAGTAATGCTTTTGAATTTCAGATGTACGCACAACACTATAAAAAACTTTTGGTGGCGTGCCTTGTTTTTTCAATATTCCATTTTCAACAAGTTTAGAGAGATGTCGAAAAACCGCAGGTGGTGTCAGTCCAATATGGGCAATAATATCCTTGGGGGATACTTGTTGCTGTGTTGAAATAAATTCAATAATTCGGTCTTTTGTCTGCGTCTTCATGTATATATAGTATACTGTGTACTATATACTATGTCAAGATGTATGTCGTTCATAGCCAGAATTTATATATAAAAAAACGTTCAATTTTGAAGTTTTGTGTATTATGCGCTTGATCCTAGAAGTACGATCTCACTCTATTTTAAAAAATATCCAAAAGATAGACCAAGTTTCTCTGTAATATCTATCCAACGTCACAATTCGCGGAAACGAATGATGAATTTGGATTGATCCGCCAAAAGGGTTTTTTGGCGGTAAGGAAATGAATGAACTAGAGGTGAGCAACAGGGGATTTGATGTGAAGGCATGGATTTTGCGCGAAAAGTCGTGCGATTGTTTCCATCATGTCTGCACGGGAGTAGACGAGTGGAAGGTCGTTACTACCAACCTGTTGCATGAACAGGAGGCGTGGAATGAGCGGATAGTCGCTTGAACTGTAGGATTTACACGATTCTATTGATCGTGAGATCTTCGGCTGATTGAGGGAAAGAGATATTTCGCCGTCATCTGGGTGACATTGATACTCAATTCTGCTAAAGAAAAGCTCAAAATCGTTGAGTTTGATGACCATATACGGCCCGCCGAGTTTGAAACTGTGCCCAGGAGTGCATATTTGGACACCGAGCTGTTCTTCCTTTGCTGGATTTTTGGCAGGAACAGGTTCCCGTCTCATCGGCGTTTGCGAACAACCGGCGATGAGGTAAATTGCGAAAAATTTCCTGAAACGACTCATGGATCCTCCTTTGAATGTGCTTTTTTGATCTTAACAGGGTAATCCTGCAGAGGAAAGCGAGGACTCCTTGGCATTGAAGATTACATGGGCGTCTGTTTAGGCCACTTATGGCAACAAACATCAGATGATAGGAATTTTTTCAGAGGTTGAAAATATATATCAATATCGGTAAGATCTTTTTGCATTTCGCGCCTTTAAGGAGGACAGGATGAGCGTACTAAATCAGAGACTGTTTCGTGGTCCGAAAGGATCTGATGTGCTTCGATTCTTGAAATCAAGAGAAGAACCATGGGATGCACTTGAAAGACTTGCGATTTTGATGGAATCCTTCAGAAATAGATCAAAAGGCCAGCGAAAGCCACCTAAATGGGAGCTATTGCGTCGTTTGGAGTCTACATTGCTTGATAACCATAAGGGGGCTGTGGATATCGTGGGGGCAGCTCGAGTCTTTGGTGGAGAAGGGCTCAAATCTGATAGCTCAGTATACATAAAAGGCCCCATTTTTCTGGGAAAAAATGTAGTATTGCGCGCCGGTGTTGTTATCACTGGGCCTTGCTATATCGGAGACGGAGTTAAGATCGGCCATAACTGCCGAGTGAAGGACACAATTGTTTTGGATAGATCGGAACTTGTGTTTGGAACACACTTGTCTGGTTGTGTCATTGGTAGGAACGTTCGCTTGGACAAGGGCGTTCAGATCGCTGATAGTCCGATTCCTGATTGGTTCCTGCAACGATATCCTTCGCTCTCATCATATGGGGCGGCAATTGGTGATGACACAATTCTGGAACCAGGGGCATTACTTGGGTCTGGGGCTGTCCTTCTACCTAGGACTCACATGGAGCTTGGGACGAAGCGACGGCCTTCCGGGATTTATTCCGGAAGAATAACAGACTGATAACAATCTTCTTCTAAGAGCCACTCACGAATAGTGGCTCTTCTGTTATAATGAAATCAGAAATTTGAGCTGGAAAAATCGCTGGTGAATATTTATGAAATCGAAAAATAATAAAACCGTTAAGGAGCTCATTCGGGATCATGAAAAGATTGAACACGATCTTGGGTATTGGTTGGAGCACGTGTCGCATTGGGCGCTCCTTTTATTTGCATCAATTCTTTCCGTCTTTGTTATTTCAACTTTTTTTTAAATTAGGGTCGTCAGTTTATCCACACCCATACAAATTGAGAATCTTCGCTACATACAGCAAAGATTGTGTATATTGAACATATATTGGATACAATGGAGACACGTCAAGATTCGTCGCGCTCCTTTTAAACCCACCCAACTCACTCATGGCGAACGACGACGCAAAACATTACTGCATTTGAAAGGCACCCCGGATGACGGGGTGTTTTTCATTGTGCTATACTTTACCCATGGCAAAGAAAACAACTACGAATAAAAAAGAGGTGGCCTCAGCAGTGGAGAAGGCTCCAACATCGCTTGTCGTTGCATGGGTCGGAATTGGCCTTCTCATCACGATCATTCTTGTCGGGGTGGTAATTGGTCCACTTCGGTTAAAGCAGTCTGCTACGGAGGCTCCAAGTGTTGAGATGAGCCTGTTGGAAAAGATTGGTCGACATATTGCTATACCGACTGATGAGGATCCAACAATCGCCCGAGTGGAAGATGTGGAATCCATGCGACAAAACAACCCAACGTTTTATGAGAATGCCTCAGAAGGAGACGCTTTAGTTGTTTGGTCGAATTTGGCGGTTCTTTATTCAGAAGATAAAGATCTTGTCCTTTCAGTTCTCCCGTTAGAGTTAGGATCGGCTGATAAAGTGATTGTAGAAAAGAAAGACGAGGCTGAAATTGCTGTCGATTTGCTTAAAAATGAGCAAGAATTGGTAAAAATTGAAGTTTTAAATGGTACGTACGTTGCTGGTTTAGCTCGTGTTGCCAACGATTCACTAGAAGAACAGGGCTTTACAACGATGCGACCTCGCGATGCTCGGCATAAAGGATATGAAAAATCTATCATTATAAAGAGAATTGATCAGGATTTGCCTGAAATAATGAGTTTATTGCAGGAACAATTTGGAGCAGAGGTTGTAGACCTCCCTGAAGCAGAAACGATTATTAACGGTGATATCATTGTTATCCTTGGTAGCAATTATCCACTCGAGTGAAGTTATCCACAGTTTGTGCATAGGCTTGATATTTGAAGAAAAGATTAAAAATAGCTCAACCATGGGCTATTTTTATATATGTACGATTCTTTCTATAATGTGTGTATGCCCTGAAACCATCAGGGAGCAAATTGTTCGGTTCATTCGTGCTTGTGAACCAAACCATTCCCTTTTACAATTCACGCATGCGAATCATTATCGACTTTCACCTTCACTCGAAATGGTCGCGAGCGTGTTCAAAAGATCTCACTATCCCGAATATCGCTCATGCGTGCGAGCGAAAGGGGATACATTTTTGCGGGACCTCCGATGCTTTTCATCCCGCGTGGAGAAAGGAAATAGGCACTGAGCTTGAGGAGCTCGGCAATGGCGCCTTTCAATTGCGCGATGGGCGATCGCGTACTCGCTTCCTACTCTCAACCGAGATCTCCTGTATCTACAAACGAGGCGGTCGTGTCCGACGTGTACATCACGTTCTGCTCTTTCCAAGTCTCATGGCTTTGGATCGTCTCACACAGAAGTTAACTGACCGAGGTTGTAACCTGAAAAGTGATGGTCGTCCTATTGTCGGTATTGACTCCGAGGATTTATTGAAAATGGCACTCGAAGTTGATCCTGAAATTCTGCTCATTCCTGCACATGTGTGGACCCCGTGGTTTGCACTGTTCGGATCAAAATCCGGATTTGATTCAATTGAAGAATGTTTTGGCGAGATGTCAAAGTATATCTATGCAATTGAGACAGGTCTGTCCTCTGATCCAAAGATGAACGCAAGACTTTCTGCGCTTGATTCTGTTCTTTTGGTTTCGAATTCTGACGCTCATTCATTGAGAAATCTTGGGCGTGAAGCAAATGTTTTTGAAATGTCTGAGCCTTCATACGACGAGCTACGTCGTATTTTGGTTCAGCACGATCGAAAATCTTTTATTGAAACAATTGAATTTTTTCCTGAAGAAGGAAAATATTTTGCCGACGGACATCGATCTTGTCAGTTTTGGTGCGCACCAGAGAAAACGAAGAAGCTTGGTAATCTATGTCCAACTTGTGGAAAGCCTCTTACCATTGGTGTTGCAAATCGAATAAATGAAATCGCGGATCGTTTTGATCATCTTGATGCGTACATACAACCGCACCGTTCAATTATTCCACTTGCTGAAATAATTTCATCCGTCGTTGGAGTTGGCGTTCAGTCAAAAAAAGTAAGAACTGAATATGATCGCATTGTTTCAGACGAACGTTCTGAATTCGATGTCCTTCTTCATACTTCATCTGAGGATCTAAAGCGTACAACATCTCCAGAAATTGCTGAGGCGATTATGATGACACGTGAGGGCAACGTTGATGTAAAACCCGGATATGACGGCGAATTTGGCGTTATTACGCCTCATATGACGGGTGGTTTATCCATTCGAAATCGCTTTTTGTAAGAATTATTGAAATTTGTATTTTAAAGCCACGTACGCAATTAAGACGATCGTCATAATTACGTACGTGGCTTTTTGATAAAAAATACACCACATTGAGTGGTGTATTTTCCTCCTGGGATCCAAGGAAGTCTTAACGCTTCTTTTTACGCTTTGCAGCTGGCTTTCGCTTCGCTACCTTCTTGGCAGGCTTTCGCTTCGCTACTTTCTTTTTCGCTGGCTTTCGCTTTGCGACTTTTTTAGCAGCTGGCTTTCGCTTTGCGACTTTCTTCGCTGGCTTTCGCTTTGCGACTTTTTTAGCAGCTGGCTTTCGCTTTGCTGTTTTCTTTTTTGCAGGCATATATTCACCTCGCTTTCTATTTTGTTTCGTTTCGAATTTTTTTTCGAATACGATGTCCACATATATTAATTCGTGAACTACAAAAAGTATAACATGAATAATAAAATAATTGTCAAAAAATAAAACAAGTGTCAACAGTTGTTACGCACGTGTTGATAAAAAAATTTTCTTTTTTGTTTTTTGTATCAACAAATCTTTTTCAAGACGTGTAAGCATTCGTTCCAACCATGCCGAATCTTCCTGTTCAGAAAATGTTTCATCAATTTTTTTTCCAAGTGTTGAAATAAGAATTGCGTCATTCGAAATGCACGCAAGAATACGTCCGCGGTATATCCGATCGGGAAACGGTTTGTTGAGATGATGTTTTTCCATTCCTTTTTTTTGTGGAGTGTGATCATTAAATGACACACCTTTTTTTTGCGCACGACATGTACTCTTCAGGGGACATTGCGAACAGTTTGGATTTTTTGTTGTACAGATGAGAGAACCTAAATCCATAAAAGCGGGCGCAATTTCCCATGTTTTTCCTTTTTTTGGGATGTATTTTTTAAGTGCGCGGTGAACACGTTCGTGATCCGTTTGTTGAGGGAACGCAATTCCACAAAACGCTCGACCTGCGACACGACGAACGTTTGTGTCGATTGCGATTGTTCGTTTGTGATTTACGAATCCCGCGAGCACGGCACTTGTGTATGGTCCGACGCCGGGAAGTGCACGCCAAGAAATTTCATCTTGCGGAACACCTTCTTCAGTGACACGTCTCGCAGAATCACGAATCATGATTGCGCGACGGTTGTACCCAAGTCCGGACCATGCACGAATCACGTTTGCATTTGATGCATCAGAAAGTTTTTTCCATGTCGGAAATATTTTTAACCATGTTCTAAACTTGGGGATAACTCGATCGACTTGCGTCTGCTGTAACATGATTTCTGAAACAAAAATTTTGTATGCATCCGGATTTCTGTTTGCATCCATCACATCACGCCACGGAAGTTTTCGTTTGTGCGTACGATACCAGCGAAGCAATTTTGCAATCGCATGATCCATATTATTTAAATGTCATTGTTGCAAGAATATCTTGAACGCGATTTTGTTTTCCAATTTTTCCTGAAGGATCGTGAATCCAAATTAAATGAGTCAGAACACCTTTTTGTTGAACGCGAAGGACATAGTTTGGATCACTTTCGAGTTTCGTCTCTCCAAATACACCGGTAACAACACGATCTTGAATGAGAAACGATACGGTTGACGTTGTTATGAGCTGTGATTGCCAATCGCTCTCTTTTTCCGCGGAATAGGGGATGATTGAGAGCCACGTTGAATTTTCACGATCTTCCACGTCTGACGTGAGCTGTTGTTCTGAATTTTGAACTTCTTTTGCCCCTGCCGGAATTTTTAGAGAAATGCCAAGATCAACAGAAACGAGTTCGCTCCAACGATATGTTGTGTAGCTACTTGGGTATGTCAGTTGAACCGCAGATGCCATTAAAATTCGCTCTTCCTCAAGCGCTACGATTATCTTCTCCGCTCTCGTGACCTCGCCATTTGCCTCTTCAAGCTTCTTGTTTGCTTCCTCAACAGCACGAAGGTTCTCTTCTCGAGCTATTTCCGCATTTTTTTGTGTTTCAACAAGACGATCCGCGAGATCTTTTCTATCGTGATTTGCTTTTGCAAGAAATACGCCTATTCCGCCGGCCGTGACGAGTGCGCCCAATAGAATGCCGATGATAATCTGTGTTGCCCGTTTCATGGGAAAACTGTAGCGGAAGGGAAAGGAGAGGGGAAGACGTGGTTGACAAGCCACCATTTTGACGATATGCTCCTCACGCGAAAATGACACATGGGCCGTTAGCTTAGTTGGTAGAGCGCCGCGTTTGCAACGCGGAGGTCGTGGGTTCGAATCCCACACGGTCCACCATACAAAAACATCACATGAAGGGGTGTTTTTTTGTTTAGGCTGCTTGTTGTTGTTTTGGTATGGGATCTTGCAAGGTATTTATTAAGAATCCCGGCATAAGATTGTCTGCTGTTTGAACTTTTGGCGGCCGACGGTTTTTTATAAGGTAATTAAGCCGTTCTGCAAAAGCACTCAGCTCCACTGATGCAATTTTTTCGTGAGGAAAAAGGAGTGCGAATGTTTCTTGCAATTGTTGATATCGAAGATCACGAGCGGATGACTCGCCTTTTAGGTGTCGGTTAATACCTTCCGTGAGAAAACGTAGACCTTGCATTGACTCATCATCTAATTGCCAGTCTTCGTGTTGAAGCGCCACTTCATAGGGAACTGAAACAATTATGTCCGGCATGACTGTTCCCTCGCCTAAATCAAGCGTTAGGCCCATTGAGTTTCCATTGTCAATCGCATAAAATTTTTCTCCGGCTTTGTCATACATGATGTTTCCAGTATTTCGATCTGAACTGTTTGTTAAATAATCAAAACAGGCAATTTGCATGAATGATTTTGCGGCGGGATGTTTGGGTCCGAGTATTAGGAGGTCCGTTAAAGTAAGGTAATCCAAAGTCCGTGGAGGTTTTTCTGGGTCAGTAGCTTGAACAGCTTCTTGTACAGACATAAGATCATCTCCAACATTTTCTTGTCTAAAGACTGTCAAAGGAACAATATCCCATTGAATAAATTCATTTATTCGACTTGCGGCTAATTCACGGATTGGCAATGATCCACTTTCAACGCCAAGTCGCCATGTAAGAAGATCAAGTGAATAGGGGAGCTCTTCAGCAGGAATATCATAACGCGTTGAGAACATCTCGTAATAATCTTCACGCTGATCATATCTATGAACAAAATCTTGAAGATCATCTGGTGCCTGTTTCTTTTTTGTTTCAAACCGTTTTTCCTCTTCATTCCATACTTGGTACACTTCGTATACAACGTTATCTGTAGGGTCCACTTGAAAAGCCGACTCATTACTTTTGGCTTTCACATAGGCGGTGGCAGGAGGAGGACCTTCGTATGTTCTTATGGAAATTCCATTTCGTCCTTTTTCCTCAGCATTTGTTATTTCTTTTTTTGAAGTTTCTGGGCTTTTTGCCAATGCTTGGATACGTAAGAATTTGTCTTCTGCTTTTTTTACTCCTTCTATAAATTTACCGACGTTTTGAAGCGACATTTCAAAGGGACGAGTCGTAAGTTTTGACGGATCAAGAAAAGTTTTTTTATCAATTGATTGTGAAGCGATAAAAATTTCAAGATTTTTTTCACGTCTTTTTCTCTCTTCAATACTAAAATCCGCTTCAGATTTTTCAACGTTTTCTTCCGGATATTCTACTTCATCCGGTTCAATCTCTTCAATCTCTTCTCTTTTTTGCATCGAAGGTAATTCTTTCGCTGGGTCTGGCGTAGGTATTTTTTCAGGGAGTCCCATAATTAACTTTTTTTAATCGGTGATTGGCGAAATCTTTGGTATGGATTTTCTTGACGCAGTAATAGTCCAAGAAAGTGTTTCCCATCTTTTGGGAGAGTGGGTGTGGCTCTTGTGAGAGGAGTAGATGCGCCTACTCTTTCTAACGTCACTCGCATCGCTTCTGGCAGTCCGGAAAGATCTGCGGATCCATCTTCATTTAATCCAATTCGAATTGGATCTTCAACTTCATTTCCTACAGCATCAATCGGGAAATAATAGACTTCTTTTATGTCTTCCATATGCGGATAGGATAGATAAAAAACGCGCAGTTGTCATCCGTTGTGGATTTAACGTGCGCGTTTTCTTTTCTTTCGAATGAAGAATTTACAAATTCTACACCTTCGTTGGATTTAACGGCTTTTTTCCTGATAGAACGGCGATGATGTTTTTCGCCGCGATCAGGCTCATTTCCTCTCGCGCTTCGATTGTTGCGCTTGCTGTGTGTGGCGTGAGAATAACGTTATTCATTTTGCGAAGTTCGTACGAATCTTTCGGGTCGCAGTCAATGAGTGGCTCGCATTCATACACGTCCAATCCTGCGCCACCGATGTCTCCGCGTGCGAGCGCTTTAACGAGCGCTTTTTCATCGACAACGGGTCCGCGCGATGTATTGACGAGAAATGCTGTTTTCTTCATCATTTTGAGTTCTTTTGTGCTGATGAGGTGTCGTGTCGTTGGGAGGAGGGGAACATGGAGTGATACAAAATCCGCTTCCTTTAAGAGCTGTTCCTTGGATCGGTACTTTGCCTGCATTTTCTTTTCGAGATCCGGATTGCGTTTAATATCTGAGTAGATAATTTTCAAACCAAAGCCATCATGCATGCGACGTGCAATGGCGACACCGATATTCCCCGTTCCAATGATGCCGAGTGTCTTGCCAATGACGTCGGTTCCAAGAAGCATTTTTGGCCCCCATCCACGATATTTCCCTGCGCGTGTAAAGTCATCTGCTTCGACGATGCGATGAGCAAGACCAAACATGAGTGCAATCGCGTGCTCAGCGACAGCTTCGGAGACTTTTGCGGATGGTGTGTTTGTAACGATGATTCCGCGCTTTTTTGCTGATTTCAAATCAATATTATCAAAACCAACCGCATAGTTCGCAACCATCTTCAATTGAGCGCCGGCCGATTCAAACACGTCGTCATCTATTTTTTCGGTAAGAAGTGAGAGGATCGCATCAGCTCCTTGCACACCCCGAAGAAGTTCTTTGCGTGGAATTTTTTGGTCTTTCGGATAAATTGTGACGGTGTATCCTTTTTTCTTGAGTTCCTTAATTCCGGATTCGGGGATAGCTCGTGTGACAAAGATATTCATAGAGGGGAATTTAGAATTTAGAATGTTGAATTTGGAAGAGGGTGCGAGTGGCTAGATCTTTGTGATTTTTACACGTTTCATTGCAAGGACGCTCGGAAAGCGCGAGAGAATCCCATTTTTTGCACCCATGTGCGTCACGACACCGTGCGCGTTTAGCATGGCAATCGCAAGCGCTTTTTCAAGATTTCCTGTTTTTATGGCGCCGGCAACAAATCCACTTCCAAAGGCATCGCCTGCACCAGTAGTGTTCACACGTTTTCCTTTCAGTGTCTTCGCGTGCCACGTGACACCGCGTGAATGAACGTATGCGCCATTGGCACCATCTGTGATTATCAGAGCTTGGCGGGGGAGCGGGGCAAGTCGATGAATGGCAAAATCGATGTGACGTGGTGAAACGTTGGTGAGTTCAGCGGCCTCCTCTCGGTTTAAGCTTAAGATATCGCAATCGAGAATATACGGTGTTAAATATTCAAGCCCTAATGCTAATTCACTTCCACCTGGGTTCCATGCGACATGGATTTTCTTTGAACGTACGTGTTCAAATATTGATTGGAGAAGTGTTTTCTTTCCGGCGATTGAAGTGAGGTAGAGCCAATCCGTTTTGAGCGATTTCCATGGAATGATTTTCGGATCAATTTCACTCGAAGCACCGCGATAACTTAAAATGGAACGATGTCCTTCTTTTGAAAGGAGAACAGCTGAATAGCCGGTATTTAATTTTGAGTCTATTTGAATGTGCGACGCATTGATTCCATGCTCGTCGAGCATGCGGGTGATTGCTTCTCCGGCAATATCTTTCCCAAGACGAACAATGCAAGATGTTGAAAAGCCAAGTCGGGCAAATGTTGCTCCTGCATTTGTTGCGCCTCCACCTGTATCAAAAGAGACCTCGTCTAATTTGAGTTTTGAACCCATTGGGAAACAAGCGTCCACTCCATCTGGCGCGTGTGTATCTTTTTTTTGCATGAACGCATCGCTCCGCAAAAAAACATCCTGCACCGCAGAACCGATGGTGATAATATCGAACGTGCTCGTTTTTTTCTTTGCTGTTTTCCGAGCCATGATCGTATTGTATCATGTGTTCACATGAAAAACATGACACAGCGTCTCGCATTTGTTCTTCTTTTTCTTTTTGCATTTCCTTTTGGAGTATCTGCGCGGGAAGTGATCCGTGATTTTTCAGTTCGCGCTGAGTTAAAACCAGATCGAACATTCATTGTTACGGAGCAAATCGATTATGATTTTGGTACGGAAAATAAACACGGTATTTATCGAACCGTCCCCGTAAAGTATCTTCGGAATGGTGTAAATTATAATTTGAATTTGAAAGTCCTTTCCGTGTTTCAGGATGGCGCTGAGGCATCCTATCGTGTGTCACGCTCCGGTGGGGCGGTTGAAGTTCGTATTGGTGATGCGGACGTTCTCATACGCGGACCGCATACATATCTCATTACATACCAAACAGATCGAGCGATTAATTTTTTTGATGACCATGAGGAGCTTTTTTGGAACGTGACTGGAGATGAGTGGGTTGTTCCAATCCAGCACGCGTCATTTACACTTTTCCCACCGGAAACCGCTCTTCCTGCAACGATGGATGCACTGTGTTTTACAGGAGTGTTTGGATCAACAGATTCTGAATGTGAACGTGATGACGGATACGATTTGATGATGCAAACAACGGGAGAACTTTCTCCGGGTGATGGGTTTACAATTGTATTTTCATTCCCAAAGGGAACAATACTTCCGCCAACCGCTTTGGGTACTGTGTATTCTTTTTTTAGCGATAATTGGCATTTCACGCTTCCGTTTATTGCCTTGTTTATCATGGCATTTTTGTGGATCATCCTTGGGCGCGATCCAAGTACAGGGTCAATCATTCCGTTTTATGAATCCCCGGATGGATTGTCACCGGCTGAAATTGGAATGATTCGTGATGAAGGTGCGTTTTCACGAGATGCTATGATTGCGACGATATTTTATCTTGCAACGCGCGGGTATCTTCATATTAAGGCTGAGAAAGATGGAAAGGCTTTTGGATCAAAGACAACTTTTTCATTTATTCGAAAAAAACCGGCGGATGATAATCTTGGAGAAGATGAGAAGGTATTATTGGATACGATCTTCGCAAAAGGGGACACGGCAAAGCCTTCAGATTTGCGGAATGCAGATTTTATCCGCGCCACAGCAAAGATGGAAAAGAATCTTTGGCAAAGCGTGCAGGCGAAAAATATATTTGTTGGGAAACCGGTTGCGTTACGAGTGAAATGTATCTTTCTTGCCATTGTTATCGGTTGGGGTCTTGGTATCGCGCTTCAGACTCGACCGTTTGGCTCTACAGCCGGGATGTTGACCGGTGTTATTGTTGTCTTGATTGGTTGGCATATGCCGAGACGCACAAAAGAGGGTGCAAAATTGTATGGAAAGATTTTGGGATTTCAGGATTTTTTGAAAGTGACGTTAAAAGATCGTCTTGCATTTCACGATGCACCTCAACGATCGCCCGAACAATTTAATGAGCTTCTCCCATTTGCGATTGTTCTTGGAGTTGAGCGCGA
>JANLIO010000037.1 GCA_024654265.1 bacterium
GAATGTCGCGCAAGGAAGGCGCGAACGTCCGGTGCGCTTCGTTTACAAAATGGACATTCATAATCTAAAAATTCAACCAGACGAATTGTTGCTTCTGGATTCCCGAGCATTGGATTCCCCCCCTCCATTTCAACCTGTGCACGAACGTCATCCTTTAACGCAGGTTGTCGGAAAATAAGTTGCGCTTTTTTTTCTGCGGTTTTTGCTTCGAACGGATTTGGCGCACCCGAACGTATTTGGCCCACATAACGAACGACTTGGACGGAAAACAAGATTAATCCAAAAAGAATAACCAGCGAAAAAATCCCTCCAATGACCGCCCAAGGATTTTTGAGAAACTTCCAATTTACATTCATGAATGTAGTATATCGTATCGTGCGTATCTCGTAACGTATTGAATGTGGAATGTGGAATTTAGAATTTGGAATGTGGAATATTAAATACATCTGTCATCTCGACCGCTTTATTCGTCATCTCGACCGCGGTGGAGAGATCTCTATTTTCAAAGAAGTCTACTCTCCGGATTGACAAAGTCGCTCTTTTTCGGTAACGTTTTGGGACAAATTATGCGTCACACAATCTTATCAATTATTCAAATCGTGCTTTCCATCCTCATGGTTACGTCGATTCTGCTTCAGCAACGTGGCTCTGGACTTGGTGCTGCGTTTGGTGGAGAAGGAACTGTATTTCGAACAAAGCGTGGTGTTGAAAAAGGGCTGTATTATGCCACAATCGTTCTTGCGGTTCTCTTCTTTCTTACCGCAATCTTGAATGTTGTCCTCGCTTAAATCTTTCGGCGCAAAATGTGGCCGACAAATAACCGCGCTCGCTGGACGTGCGCTTTTTTGGGTACCTTCCAGAAAGAAAAACGAAGAGCACACAGCAAAAGCCGACAAGATTGATCACGAGCTCCTCTTGTCCGTCACGTCGCCACGTCGCATGCCCGGACTTCGGCAGATTCGATACATTTCACGAATTCTCTCTGCGACAGAACGGAAACTCGTTGCTATCCTTTTTCTTATTTGCGTATTAAGCATTGGCGCGGTCACCTTCCTCACATTACAAAGCAAAATAGAACACCTCCCTGCGGTTGGTGGAACATTAACGGAAGCGCTCATCGGTGAACCAATTTATATCAACCCACTTGATGCACCAGCAAATGATGTTGACCAAGATCTCGCGTCACTTCTTTTCTCCGGATTATATCGAATGGACGAAACACAACCGGTCTTTGACTTAGCCGAAAGCGCTGAGTGGTCTGAGGACGGAAAGAAACTAACGGTTCACTTACGAACAAACGCGTATTTTCATTCTGGCGATCAAGTCATTGCTGAAGACGTTCTATACACCGTTGATGCAATTCAGGACCCAACACGAGGTTCACCACTTGCAGGTAAATTCAAAGGCGTTCAAACCGCGTTGATTGATAGTCAAACGATTGAATTCACATTGGAAAATCCAAATCCACTCTTCGAGTATGCGTTGACCGTCGGAATTCTTCCTGCTCGACTTTGGCAAGAAGTTCCACCTGCAAACGCACGTCTCTCAAACCTCAACGTAAAACCGATTGGATCAGGCCCTTATCGCTTTAAATCATTTAAACGAGATGGGAAAGGGATTATTCGTTCTTATACGCTTGAACGAACGGATAACTGGTACGGCGAACCAACGTTTATCAAAACGCTGATTTTTCAATTCTATCCCGATCGCACACAAGCCGAAGAGGCGTTAAAAGCTGATCTTGTCGACACACTCGCATTTTCACCATTTGGAAGCGAGATTCAAGAATCACAACGGCGCACAGCCGTTCAAGTTCAACTTCCTCAAGAAACAATTGCGTTCTTTAACGTAAAACGGGATATCGTGAAAGATGATGCTATTCGTAAAGCGCTTACCGGTGTTGTTGATCGTCAAGAAATCATTGACGCATGGAAGGGTCGCGCGGAAGCAGTTAGTGGACCATATCCTTTTTTAAAAAGTGCACCGTCCATCATGACGCTCGATGAAGCGCGAGCCATACTTGAAGAGGCCGGATGGAAAATAAATGATGAACTAGGCGTTCGTACGAAAAACTCAACGTCGACTCCACTTGAAATAACCATTCTTACTTCCGAAATGTCATCGTTGAATGAAACTGCGGAAACATTGAAACGACGATGGTCACTTCTTGGCGTTCGAGTCAAAGTTGTTACCGTAAGCCCAGAAGAATTACTTCACCGAGCAACTCGTGAACGTGACGCTGACATTATCGTGACAAACATCCTTCTTGATTCAGAACAAAATCTGTTCCCCTTCTGGTGGAGCGGACAAGCAACCGATCGAGGATTTAACATCTCAAATCTCGCAGATCGTGATGTTGATACTGCGCTTGAAGCAATTCAGAACGCAACATCGACAAACGACATTCTTGCAAAACAGCAAAAGCTCTCAGATACAATTCTAGAAATGCATCCCGCCGTTTTCCTTGTCCGTCCGGCATCCACCTATTTTGTTTCTTCAAAAATAAAAGGAGTAAACGATATCATGATAATTGCAGTACCATCCGATCGTTTCCACGCACTCACAACGTGGTACATCAAAACAGGATGGCAGTGGAATACATAAAAAAACACCCCACGTCGGGGTATTTTTTTATTGGTGCTCAGGAGAGGAATCGAACCTCCACAGGGTTGCCCCTACCAGCCCCTCAAGCTGGCGCGTCTACCAATTCCGCCACCTGAGCTTAAATTGATACCGGTTTTTGACTGCCACGAGGCAGTGATACACGGCTGGAGCGGAGGGTACCATCCCTTTTTACTCTTTGCAAGGATGCCTCTGGAACACGCAATCTGCCACGCCCTGTTATAAATCGGAGCGCAGATGGAGCAACGGAAACGTGAAATGCATGACCGCGAACAATGTGATTATCAACAAACGCCTCCATTGGCTCCCGTGAAACGATTTTTCCTTTTTCTAGCATGATTTTCGTTGTATCCGTACGTGACCCGCGTCGTTGCAAAAATGATTTCTGTTCTTCGGATTCAGGCGTGATCACAACCTCTAAAAATCCGTCTTGTGCATCTGCAAAATCCATACGACCGCTCTGTAGCCCTCCAAGATTTCGCACAGAGAGCGCGCCTCCATACCGAGAGGAGATTGTATATTTCCCATCAACTTCAATGCCGGCAAATGTTGAGGGGAGAGAAACTTCCGTTAAAAAATAACGATCATCCAACTTCCCCATATCCATTGTTTCGATATTTCGAGCAGAAAGCGCTTCGCATGCACGCGCGCCCATGGGAATCCCGAGGAGATCGGCAATCGCTGAAGGATTTGCGACGGGAATATATCCAATTGGTATATTGAGATCCGGTAAAAACCACATTGTTTTATCCAATGTGGAATCATTCCCAACAATCACAATTGTTGTCACGTGGTCATGGACCATGCTCATCACGAGGTCACGAGCGCTCCGAAACAAGGCGAGCCTTCCTATTTGACCGGCCATGTCATACGTATTCAGCTCTGTCTCTAACGCCGCGACGTCTCGCTCAAATTGGCGATCCGTTAAAAAATCGTCGTAGATGTAGATGTAAGAAGAGTTCATTCGCCTGTTTCGTGACCATCCCCTGACCCTGCTTCTGAGACGCCGGAAGTTACATCCGTCTTTTCAGCTCCGTCCTGCGCGCCAATCGACACCATCCCGCGTAAAGAAGCTCCCGACTCAATCGTGACTGTTCCTGATGTCACATCGCCTCGAACGCTCGCTGTCGCCTTTATTTCTAAATGAGATCGCACAGTCACATTTCCAAACACTTTTCCTGAGATGACCGCTCTTTCCGCGTTCATGTCTGCCTCAATATTTGCGTTTTGCCCAACAGAAAGCATACCATCGGTTGAAATATTTCCTTTAACTTCGCCATCAATAACGATGTCACCCTGACCTTTAAAATCGCCCTCAACTCGAACGCCTTCAGCAACAACCGTCTGTGGCGTTGATTGTGGTGCTGTCTGAGATCGATGATCTTCCTCGTGGCGTGAACTTGAAAATACAGACATATACACAATACGTTAGCGGGAGCGTCTCAGAATGGTCAAGTACTCTCCGAAACCGTATCGCGCACCTCGATTACATCTCTTTTGGCGCCGGTATCCCCAGCAGATAAAGCCCGGAAAGAAGGACACGTTGCGCCGAAGCAACCAAACGAAGCTTTGCACTCCGCTCTGCTTTTGGCGCGTCAAGAACCTTCACGTCACGATAAAATCCATTCACGCGATGTGCCATATCAATACACCATTGCGCGAGTTCTGCAGGCTCCATGTTTTCTCCGGCTCTTTTCACAATCAGAGGAAATTTTGCGATTGTGATAACAAGTTGTTTTTCACTCGGATGATCCAACAACTGGAGTTCTGTTTCCGAAATTGAATCTGAATTACTTGGCGCTGATGCATCAGCCGATGCTTTTTGAAGAATCGATGCAAGTCGTGTCACCGCATACTGCACATACGGCCCTGTTTCACCTTCAAACGAAAGCGTTTTTACCGGATCAAAGGTGTACATCTTTTCACGCGACTGTTTCAACATACCAAACTTCACTCCGGCGAGAAGAATCGTGTGTGCTGTTTTTTGGATCCGATCTTGGTCCCAATCCGGGTGACGCTTCACGGTTTCGTTTAAAACGTGCGTCAACATTTCATCTCGAAAATCTTGATACGTTACGATATTCCCCTTTCGACTGGACATCGCACCTGTCGCCAACGTCACAAAATCATATCCGATAAACTCCAACGGTTTTTCAAAACCCATCAACGTAAACACCTCAAACAACTGTTTAAAATAATATGCCTGACGCGTATCAACGACATGAAGGCTTCGCTCAATATCCGGATACTCCGCGAACTTTAATTTCGCGAGTGCAAGATCTTTCGTGGCGTACAACGATGTTCCATCTGACTTTCGAACAAGAAAAACTCCGAGCTTTTTTTCTTCAAGATCAACAATGAGAGCACCTTCGCTTTGCGTTGCGATTCCCGATTCAACCAGCTCATCCACAATTCGATTTCCCGGCTCTGTCACCTCACTCTCAAAATAGCGCCGTTCGATCTCAACGCCCAGTTCTTCAAACACCTCATCCATCTCACGGATGGACCAGGATCGGGTCTCTTCCCACAACGCCGTGAGATGGGGATCACCCGCTTCCAATTTTTGCTGAACCTCAGAAACCAGATCTTTCAATTCCGGACGTTCTTCCAAACGGGTTGTTGCGCGCGAATACATCTCCCCCAACACTTTTCCGGTTCGATACGATTCCGGAATTGCGTCCAACCCGCCCTCTTCCTCCAAAAGCCATACGCATTTCGCGACATGCGCGCCAACATCCCCATGGTAACTCACTGGAACGACCTTCCACCCAATTGCGGTTAAGATTCGATGTAACGAAAGACCAAGAACCAAGTTCCGAAGATGGCCCACGTGAAGCTCCTTATGCGTATTTGGCTGAGCGTATTCAAGCATCAGTTCCCGACCGTCACCAACATCTGACTGGCCAAACAAAGGGCCTCGATCTTCAACATTTTTTAAAATTCGCGAGGAAAGAACACCCGCTTTCAACAGAATGTTCAAATAAGGACCCTCGCCTTTTACCGATTGAATAACCCCCACCGCAGAAAGATCGTGATTGATTTTTCCTGCAAGAGCGAATGCAATTTCACTAGGATTTTTTTTCCATTCTTTTGCAATCGAAAAACACGGGAATGCGAGATCACCCAGTTCATCTTGAGGTGGTGTCATGAGCTCGGTACTCAATACCTGAGTGCCGACTGCCTTTGAAATCACACCTGCAACATCATCGATTACTTTTTCCCACTCCGTCATATTCCTTATTTTATAAACCGAATAAAATGCCGTTTTCCTTTTTGGAGAACACTCGGCGGATGAACAACCAAACTCACATCATGTATAACAACACCATCGATCTTCACACCGCCTTGCTCGATTTGTCGTCGCGCATCTGACTTTGATGAAACCAACTTAGAGATCACAAGCGCATCCACAATCGACACTTCTTTTTTCCCAAGTGAAACCGTTTGCATATCCTCCGGATCGGCGTGCGTCTTATGAATCCGATCAAACTGCTCTTCCGCCTTCGCGCCCGAATCTACTCCCTTCAATGTTGCCACAACGTCTCGCGCAAGTTTTCGTTTAAAGAGAACGGGATTCTCTCCTTTCTTCATCGACTTTTCAATTCCGGCAATCTCATCCATTGACACATTGGTACACAATTCAAATCCGGAAAGAATCATCCCATCTGTCCAGCTCATGACTTTTCCGTACATCTCCTCAGGCGCATCATCCAACGTAATCATATTCCCCTCGCTCTTCCCCATTTTCTTTCCGGTCGGGTCTGTCAAAAGTTTTGTCGTTAAAACAAATTTTTCTTTTCCCTTTGTTTTGAGAAGATCGCGCCCGGCGAGCATGTTAAACGTCTGGTCATTTCCGCCAACTTCCATGTCCACATCCATCGCCACTGAATCATATCCCTGCATGAGCGGATACAAGAACTCATGAAGGTACACCGGCTTTCCTTCCTGTAATCGCTTCTCGAACATGTCGCGCTCAGACATTTGCTGAACCGTAAAATGAGACGCAAGCTCTACAACATCGCCAAAAGATAATTTCCCCAACCATGTGCTATTAAACTTGAGTTTCACGGGATTTTTTCCACCAAAATCAAAAATCATCTCTGCTTGTTTTTTGTACCCTTTGCAGTTCGCGAGCACTTCCTTTCGCGTCAATGTTTTTCGAGTTGCCGACTTATCCGATGGATCTCCAATCATTGCCGTAAAATCACCAATCAGCAAAATGACTTCATGCCCCATCTTTTGCAAATCCGCGAGCTTCCGCATGGGAATCACATGACCGATATGAACCGAAGGACCTGTTGGATCTATTCCAAAATAGATGCGAAGTTTTTTCCCACCTTCAAGCTGTTTTTTTAGCAACGCCTTGGATGGATACACATTCTCCACCCCACGCGTCAAAAACGATTCAATTTGCTTTTTATCAATTGTTGCCATGCTGAACATCGTATCCGAATGCGCCTTTTTGGACAACATGAAACTTTAACGATACATCTCACTCCGATGACCAACCGCAACGATCATCGCGACAGTTCGCTTCTCATTTAAAACAGCAACGACTCGATACTCTCCAATACGAAATCGAATATCACCAATTTTTGCGTGATGTAACGGCTTCGCGTGACGGAGAGGATTCTTTTGTTTTCTAATCCAAACAAGCTTTTTCAAAATTCGCTTCGCGTGCATTTCGTCTAAAGCTTGCAACTGTTTTTCTGCGTCAGATGAAAACCGAAACTCAAATGTCATACTTCTTCACAAGCGACTCCAAAGAAACACCTTTTCCGGATTTTATCTCTTGACGCCCCTTAGAAACGGAACGGATAAACGCGGGATTTGAAAGCGCTTCATGACTTTCCACGAGATCCTCAAAATCTTCGGTCGAAAGAAAAAAACCGATCGTGCTTCCACCACGCGTCACACGCGTTATCCCCTTCAGATTTTGAGAGGGATTTTTTTGTATGTCACGAATCGATGCAATTTTTTCACCGGAAAGAATAGAAAAGTGGTTCATAAATGTATGTAATATATTACATACATCATAACGTTATTATCATTCATCGTCAATTCTTTGTATCAGGCCAATACATCCTGGACTTTCCCTTGTTCCACTCGGTTAAGAATTGAATAGGCGATTG
>JANLIO010000050.1 GCA_024654265.1 bacterium
AGCTCGGTTTCACATGAATAAAAAGGCAAAGCTTAGCTTTGCAGTTCATTTGGAAACGAGAATACGATTGAACGCGAGGTGCTCGAGCTCAGCTCGACAGATCAAGCTCAGCGTGATAGAGGAAAGCTCGATTTAAAGAAAAGCCAAGCCGATGTAGCTCAGTGGTAGAGCAATGCTTTCGTAAAGCAGAGGTCGTGAGTTCGACTCTCACCATCGGCTCCATAAAAAACTCTCCTTCAATGGAGAGTTTTTTTAAACACAAATCATTCAGCACAATTTCTTAAAATCGTAAGTATCGCTTCACATCATCACGATCCAGACGTTCCTGAATACGAAAGGCAAGCGATCCATCCGGCTGACCCTCTTCCGTCAACGATGCTGTTAATTTCTCTTCAAAAAGAGCAGGTCGAAGAATTTTTTGACGAAACGTTTCCTCATCCCATCCATACGTTTGCATAAGATACTCACCAATATTTGGCGAAGTAGTGGATGCGGCGTCTGTAACTTCATTGAAAAAATCTTGTAATTCAGAATCCGAAACTTCAATACCACGACCTTCTGAGACATCATACAGCGCCTCCTCATTCACAAGTTTTTCTAAAATATTTTTTTCAAGCTCTGTATCAAACGGAACGACGATCCCCTGTTCCTCAGCCGTATCTGAAGCTAAGAAAATTTTAATCGTATCTCTTGAATCAAGATAATCCTGATATGTAATAGTTCGATCGCCAACCTTCGCAGCAGGAATTGGAATCGTTTTTGAAATGGCTCGGATAATACCGACATCGGAGTGACGCATGTACACGGCCCAAGCAACTCCCGTAACTCCACCAAACAGAAGGACAAAAACAACAACCGCACTCACGATGATATTAATCTTTTTCATATTTATTCTTTACTTGAAAAATAATCCCACCATTTTTGAATATTCGATCTATTATTTACAACAGGCGTTCGTTCAGTCCGAATATCACCAAAGATGTCTTCTCCTGTCCAGGTGTCCGTCGCAGAACGGCCATACAATACCACAACTCTCTCACCGGGTAATTGCTTCCCCAAACGAGAACGCGCTTCTAATTCAACATGCTCACTTGAGACGAGCTGTTGTGTAAGCGCCTCTAAACGAAGCTTCCGACCCTCGAGTTGATTCACTTCATTCTCGAGCGAGCTCATTTCACGATCCGCGTGCCAACCACGATACGATTGACGTGCTAATGAAAAACCAATCGCAGAAAAAAGAGCGATATTCACAATCAAAAAAGCCGGAAGACGAAAAAGAGTCCCCAACGACTTTTCAGACGACGAACCACGCCCCATGTCGTGATTATATCTTATAAAACGAAGGTGAGCTAGATGTCGCGCCTGACGACAGGAAGAGCCTCACTCTCCTCAAGACCACCACCAATTCCACATTTTTCAAACAAATCTTTTCGTTCATGATGAGGTAACGAATTGATACACACCATTAATTCACTCACTGAAAAAACGCGTGCGGGTGTTTCGGCTGTTCGTATTATTTCAGGATTTCGCGCTTCTTGAATCATTGAACAAAATTCCTGCGGTCGTGAGACGCGTGTAAAAACGATTTCCGCCTCAGAGTTTCGTTGACGAACGCGAATCAAACCCAATTTAAAGAATGTATCAATAACTCCGCGCTTTTCCCACGTGATGTCTTGAATATCAGGGAAGGAAATATCTGTCACAAATCTTGAAAAAAGTCCACGTTCTTGAACCAGAACAAGTCGCTCCGTCGTTCCGATAAGAACGTGCGTATTCCACAAAATCATAGAACGAACCGCACGTATCGTGCCCGTTAAAACCAAAATGAGGAACAGAAGCATGCCCGGCGTACCCCACGAAATAAGTGGGAAAATAAAAAAGAATGGAAGGACAATCAAGATCAACACCCAAAACAACCGACGAACAAGGACGATCGGATGACGACGGATGACACCAAGAAGACGCTCTCGTTCATTTAAATGTAATACGTCATCAATATGAAACATATATCTCTATTGTAGCATGCTCTTTAAAATCGCTTGCTTCGCAATTTCCGCTTCATCCCAAGCCTCTTTTTTCCCACCCGCAACACAAATCCACGGCTCATTTCCTTTGCCTGTTAGTAAAACAAAATCCTTTGCTGATGCCAGATCCATCGCTTTTTGAATCGCTTCTTTCCGATCTTCAATCAAGAAAAGATCATTCTCCACTTTTTTTCCAGCCTTTTTCGCACCCGTTGCAACCTGATCCATAATAGCGCGAGGATCATCGTCGTACGGGTCTTCGTTTGTCACAATCACAACATCTGCATTTTCACCTGCGATTTTCCCAAGGATTGGTCGGCGCGCAACGTCCCGTCCCCCACCGCATGACCCAAGGACGTGGATAATTCGTTTATGCGGATACTTCAAAATTGTACGATATAAAATTTCCAGAGCTACTGGCTCGGCAGCGTAATCAATCATCACGTTCCAATCTTGACCCTGATCGATCAATTGAAATCGTCCGGGCAACGAAATCATTTTTTCAAGATGAGCGACTGATTTTTTCAATGAAATTCCCAGAGATTCGGCAGTTGCAATGGCTGTGCTCGCATTCCACGCATTTGGCACACCGGGCATTTGAAGCGTTACAGATGATCCATGAATCTGAAACGAAACGCCTGAAAGAGAATCGACGATTTTCTGAGATTCATTTTTTGAACCTTCCCCAAACCACACGACTCGATCAAAACCGGGCAATTCAAAATCTTTCGCATGCTCATCCCCTGCATTTAAAACCGCGATTTTTGGAACAACATTCCCGTTTATGCTCTTTCTCTTTGACCGCGCGACATGGCGAAAAAAATCCAACTTCGCATTCTTGTACGCTTCAAACCCTCCATGCGCCTCAATATGTTCAGGCGTGAGATTTGTGAAAACGGCAACATCAAAACAAACCCCGCGATGACGATGTTGTACAACGCCCTGTGACGAAACTTCCACCACCGCATAACGACACCCTTCACGGACCATACGACGCAACAATTTTTGAAGCGCAAATCGCCCAGGCATTGTCATTTTCGTCATGTTCGTCCATGACTCACGCCCAACTTTTATTCGAGCCGTTGTGATCGCGCCCGTCTTTACTCCACCCCCTTCCAATGCATGCGAAATCATCAAACTCGTAGTTGTTTTTCCATTTGTTCCTGTCACACCAACAACAATCAAATCTTTCGAAGGATTGCGATACCACAACACCGCGAGCCAAGAAAGCACGAGGTGATAAATCCTCTTCACCGACTCGGGTACCATTTTTTTTAACGCATGAATCATAATGATATTGAGAGCTAGAAGCGAGTTTTTAATCTTTTTCCGTCATCTCGACCGCTTTATCCGTCATCTCGAGCGCAGTCGAGAGATCCCTTCGTCCCCACCCGTCATCCCGAATGCTTTTTGGGTGACGGGAATAGAAGACGCCCCTCTGATTTCCTGGATCCTGGATTAAATCCATGATGACAGAAGAGTGCTGGATGCTACACACTGGAGACCGAGAACTGGGTACGAACAACTGAGAATTCGCCCGTTTTCCATCTTCACAAGCTATACGTGAGAAGCGACACAATTGCAAAAACAAGCGCGAGCGTCAACGTTCCGATTGAAAATGGAACGAGCAGAACAAATCCAAACCATTTTGCGATTAAGAGGAGCATAACACCCGTAACCTGAAGAAGCATTTTGATCTTCCCTGCCCAATTTGCACTGATAATCAAACTCCCTCGCTGATGACGGATAAGTCCGGATGACACAATAAGCAATTCAACAAGAACGATAAGGCCGGCAAATATGGGATTGATTTCACGCGCAACGAAAAGGACAACGACAGAACCGATCAGTAATTTATCCGCGACCGGATCGGCAACTGTTCCCCATACGGTAATTTGTCGTCGCGTTCGCGCAATCGATCCATCTAATGCATCGGTAAACGATGCAAACAAAAAAAGCGGAACAGCAATCGACCAGTTTGAATGTGAGAGATACCACAGAACAAACGGAATCAAAAAAAATCGAAACAACGTAACGTGATTCGGGTGAAGCTGTTTTGGTAAAAAACGGATAAGAATCGCGTGCAAAAATCGATCGTGAGGATAGATTGGTGCGTTCGAATTGGTCATCAACATAAATCCGACATGATACAAAGGTCTTGATCTCTTCCATGTTATCATGATCCAATCGTCCACGGAACACCGTCTACTCCTTTTTCTCCCTTATGCTGATACTTTTTCTCTCCATTCTCACGCTTCTTTCAACCGGATATGTATTCGGTACACGCTTTGCACCGCGCCATCATGGAATCGCAAAAGGGACACTTGGATTGATTCTGGCGCTCGGTATCCAAAGTCTATTTCAGACTGCGTTTTATTATTTGAATATACAACTCAGTAAAACAACCGATATTTTTAGCCTGATCGGAACGGCGATTGTTGCCATCATTGCGTGGTTCAGCTTTCAACAAAAAAGAGAGAACGAAGCAGGCTTTCCATCTTCACGTTCAATTCCAAAAATAATTGCCGGTGTCATTCTCCTTCTCGCATCCATTCCCATTTTTATATTCACACTTCAGGGCACAGCTTCCGCGAGCACCGGATCTTCGATTCTCACACCGTGGACACAACTTCCACAAAATACGCTTCTTTATATCGCCCTTCTTTGGCTCCTTCTTTTTATTTCAACAATTGCGATCAAATCCCCTCTTTTTTCCGCGATCCATTCAGGCATCGCCCTTTTTTCAGTCACATCAATCACTCCGCTCATCTATAAAGTTGGTTTTGGATTTGATGGCTTTCTCCATATTGCGAGTGAACGCGTCCTCCTTACGACCGGAACGCTCTCACCAAAACCGCTGTATTATATGGGTCAATACGTGTTTACCACATGGCTAAGTCGTCTCTTTACGATTCCAATCGAGTCGGTTGATCGATGGCTTATCCCAATTCTCACCGCCATACTTCTCCCCCTCGCACTCTACCTCATTCAACAACCCGCACCTAAAACAGAAACATCAAAAAAACAAAAATCGTATCTTTTTGCGTTTCTCCTCCTCCCCCTTCTTCCGCTCGCTCCGTTTATTGCAACAACACCACAATATTTTTCCTATCTTTTATCAATTACAGCACTTTTTCTACTCTTTGGCGTGATGGAAAGTCGTGTTGTTCATCCCATGGCACCGCTTATTCTTTCAATGTGGGCTCTCGCGATTCATCCGCTCGCCGGACTTCCCGTCCTCTTTGTTGCTCTTGCCGTTTTGTTTTCAGAACGATCACGCCTTTTTTCCGGATTCCTTATTCTTTGCGCCACGCTATCAGTCCCAATCGCCTTTTTCGCATTAAGTGCCTATTCCGGTATTCGCATTGAATGGGCAACTGGCGCACTTTTTTCACCTCAGCTGTGGGGTGAACAATTCCAACGTCTCAATCCATTTGTCGGCAATCATTTTGCACTTTGGCCAGCTTGGGCAGAGCTCACACAACGAGCGACTCCTCTCATCTTCCTTTTTTTCGCAATTGGTTCAATCTTTACCACGCGCAAACGTTGGACCATGGTTCTTACATTATCAGCCGTCTTTCTGTGGATTTCAGGCGCCGGCTTACACATTGGAAGCGACTTTCAATTCTTAATTGAATACGAACGAGCAAATTACGCCGATCGATTACAGTCCCTCGCGTTCTTTTGTCTCCTCCCAGCCGTTCTTCCCGGATTCATTCTTCTGATTCGTCGTATTCGCACGTCTCCTCGCTTTATCCAAATCTCTCTCCTCATCATCGCCCTTCTTTGGAGTTCAGGCCTCGCCTATAGCGCATTTCCGCGGAATGACGCGCTGGTAACAGGACACGGTTGGAGCACGAGCCAATATGATATGGATGCCGTTCGCTTGATTCACATGGATGCGAATGGGAACGACTACACCGTTCTTGCAAATCAAAGTGTTTCCGCCTCTGCAGTATCGCAACTCGGTTTTTATCGATATGTAAACGATCTCTTTTTCTATCCGATCCCTACCGGTGGTCCGCTCTACCAAATCTATCTAAAAATGACGTATCAAGAACCAACTCGTGAAACGGCGTATGAAGCCTCCGTTCTCGGAAAAACAAACCTTGTCTACGTTGTCGTCAATCGCTATTGGTGGCAAGCATCCTCACTCAGTGAATCACTTCGAAACGTTGCCGATCAAAATTGGGATATATTAACGAAAAAAGAAAAACTAAATCAGGACGACTGGCAAATCCACATTTACAAATTCGATTTTAATAACAGTTCAAGCTCGTCCAGCACAGCATCCGAATGATGGCGAGAAAGTGAATCTGTATTCGATATTTCCTGCTCTGACCACTCTGTCGCCTTTTGGAGCAACGCATGCAGAGCACGAACATCGCCCGGCTCAAAAAGCACATGATCCGGCAACAGCTCAGGAATCCCTCCAACTCTTGATGCAATAACCGGGCATGCAAAAGAAAGAGCCTCCAGAATGACTGTTGGCTGGTTCTCATAAACAAGCGAAGGGACAATAACTGTTGGTTTTGTCTGATAGAGCGATTGAACACGATTATGATCCATGCGACCTCGTAGGACAATCTTTGAATCACCTTTTTGTTCAATGTGTGAATAGAGATCTCCATCACCAACAAGATGAAGCCGTGGTCGATCGCTCCCAAGTCGCTCCCAAGCCTCAATCAAAATCTCCACACCCTTGTCTGCATCAAGACGACCTACATACAAAAAATCCTGTTTTAAAATCGACGAATCACCATCCATACTCCGTGAATCAAATTGAGGAAGCGGATTTGGAAGAATATGCGTTGATGCGTGCGTAAAAAATCCGAACTGTTGGTGCAAAGACAGAAGCCAACGCGACGGCGACAGAACAACATTCGGAGTTCCAAATGTACGTCGACGAAGAACAGACCAACACCAACGCCAGCACAATCGGAGTTTTGGCATGGATTCACCGTGAACAATCTGACCACTCGGTTCAACCAGCTGAACATCATGCAAAACATGAATCCACGGAACACCCTGCGACTGAATTTTTCGAGGCGTTCCAAACCCACATCCCATCAACGTATGCGTGAGCAAAACATCCGGTTGGAGTGCACTCATTTGTTTTACGAGGTCATCTTTTGGAAACAAATCCGCAAGATGATAAAAAAAACGCAAAAATGGAGACACTTCTATAAAGCGTGCTGGATGATGAATTACGAATACATCATGAGAACGTCGTTTCAGCCCCTCAGAATGTTCGTACGCAATAACCCCTGCCCCACCACGTACATTCGGTGGGTAATCATTCGATAAGATTACGATGCGCATATGGATGTATACACGTCCTCAATTCCCTTTAAATGAGACTGCCACGTAAAATGCTGAGTGACTCTTTTTCGCGCTTCTCTTCCAAATAATTTTCGCTGTTCAGGATTAGATAGCAGTCTGTTTAATGCGCTCGTTAATGCCTGCACATCGCCCACAGGAAACAGAATCCCCGTCTCTTCATTTTTCACGACCGTTCGCACACCGGGGAGATCTGATGCAACGACTGGGATGCCACATGACTGGGCTTCAAGCGCAACGAGCCCAAATGCTTCCGCACGACTCGTTGACGGGAATGCAAGAACACTCGCAGATTGATACAAGTGGATCAGTTCATCTTCATTCTTTCTTCCAACAAAGAAAACGCGATCCAAAATTCCCAACGCTTTTGCTTCGTTTTCATATTTCTTTTTTAAGTCACCATCCCCCACAAGAATCGCTTTCACATTCAGAATGTTTTTTAATGCTTCAAGCAAAAGAGACACTCCCTTAAAGGCATGCGCCGTATCCATTCCACCAACAAACAAGATGGTATTTTCTTCATCTGAGTTTCCTTTTTTTTGCGCAGAATCAATATCATTCAATGGACAATATAGTTGTTCATCAATCCCAAATGGGATCTCTATCATTTTCGACTGCCACTTTTGTATCGTAGATGTCATCGCATAATCCA
The DNA here is from genome assembly GCA_024654265.1 of bacterium. Classification (GTDB taxonomy): domain Bacteria; phylum Patescibacteriota; class Patescibacteriia; order 2-12-FULL-60-25; family 2-12-FULL-60-25; genus JANLIO01. The sequence goes on from JANLIO010000050.1 coordinate 8,017, forward strand.
TTGACGAAACAAGGATCGCATCTGCCGAATCCATAATTCGATCTTGAAATAACCTCCGATACGCACGAAAAATCAACCCCTTTGCTCCTAATGCATCCGCGTCCATATGAAATGTGACAACAAGATGTCGAATAACACCCTTTTGTTTTAGTCTGGCAACGTATTCATCTGTTCCGAAGAAAGGATAATGAAGGTGAACAACGTCCGTATTTTTCACAAGATGTTCCAATGAATAAATCCGACCCGCATTCCCAATCCTTGTGCTTAGATGTGAATTCAAAGAAGTGAGATGCGCATCAAAACCATCTGCGCAAAGTCCCGCGACTTCTCGCGAAGCAACAGCCCCGATCCCTCCAATCTCGGGAGGCGAAACACATGAAACATGAAGGATCCGCATAGTGTCTACCAAATAACAATTTTTTTCATGACAAGATGAATTCCATTCCACACAGGATGCGCAATACGATTCATCAAACTTTCGGGTACATCTTGATATGAAATGCGTGTTGTAAATCGCGGAATAATATCTTGATCACGTCGTGATCGAATCTTTTTTATCTCTTTTCTGCCGTGACGAATATACGAAAATGATGATCGCGAAAGCACGTCATTGTATGACCGAATTTTTTCACGCCACCACTTGCCACGAATGGACAGGATAAGAAGCCCCAGCTCAAGGACAAAAAGAAACGGCGCGAGCAGAATGAGTGTTCCAACGTGATAATTTTTGAACATGACGAGGAGACGATTGCGCTCCATCCAGTACATTTTTGTGATAGAACGGGAGAATTCGTAACGATGTTGCACGACACTCTTTGGCGCGAGAAGATTGTCATACCCGGCAAGAAGAAGCCTCCAGCCAAGATCAAGATCCTCATGATACAGGAAAAGATCCTCATCAAGCAGTCCAACTTTCTTAAGCGCTTCCACCTGATACAGCACTCCAGCCCCCGTTGCATAGGCGATATGTTTCACCTCCGTTGGCGCAGATGATCGTGGCTCTTTCCATCCTCCGCAATATCCAAAACCAAAAAGATGAATTTCGTTTCCCCAAGAATTTAAAATCTCCGGATCTTGTTGAAGAACGAGGAGAGATTGAACCGATCCGGCGTTTGGACGTGCTTCAGCGACCTCCACAGCCTCAAGAAGTGCAAACGGCTCAAACGACGCATCATGATTTAAAAGATACACGTACGGATGACCGGCTTCGATTGCAATCCGCATGACAAGATTATTTCCTCCACTAAAACCCGTATTCTTCCCCGGCTCGTGGATCTGAATTGGGGGAAGTTGACCCACTCGTGTACGCATTTCCGCACGCACAGCATCCATAGATCCCTCTTCAGGATCGTTGTTCACAAAATGTACTCGAAGCGATTCGTGCGGATAGCGCACTGTCTCGAGCCCTTCGAATAACGCCTCCATGTATGGAGCGCTTTTCCAGAGTACGACAACGACATCTATAAATGGTTTCATACGGTTTCAATATCTTGTTGATCCTGCGACCTAGATCCTGCGTCCTGATGTGGAGGTTCTTGGTTTATTTTGTGAAGGGCAGACTCTCGAATCAATAGAGTAATCGTTCGCTCCAACTTTTCATGTTGAAGAAAGAGGCGGAAGATAAGAAGTAACACAATTGCGACAGATGCATACAAGACAAAATCAACTCCACGGCCAACGCCAAAGAGATTTGCAATCCGCGTTGTCATCTCTGGACGAAGGACAACGACACTTGCGACGATCCAAACGGCAGACCACCCAAGTGCCTCACGAACATGGATAATTCGCTGATGAACACGACGCCACGTCACGAAAAACGCACACGCCATGAGAAAAAGAAGGAAAAATTGGATTAACATATTATTTGATAAAAACACCTAAAAAGAGTTGCCATACAATATGAAATGCATCCCAAGGCTTTTGTCCCTTTTTTAATGATTCTTCCGAATAAACAACGCGTGCCGGCACTTCACACCATCGCAAATTCGATCTCGTTACATTTCGAAGTATTTCTGAGCAATGTGCCATCCGATCTTGCGAAAACTGAACTTGTTGAGCAGCATGTACTGTCATCGCACGAAAACCCGACTGCGGATCTGTCACCTGTCGAGGAACGCCGACAACAAGCGAGTTAAATGCTCGTGCCAGATGCAACAACGCCTTTCTACTCTTAGGCATTCCAACGGCATCCTCACCCAAAAAGCGAGATCCGAAAACAACGTCTGCACTCCCAGCTTCAAGTGGCGACAATAAACGCGCGATTGAAACCGGATCATGCTGACCATCCGCGTCAATGTGAACGATATGTGTCGCTCCCAAATGAATAGCCCCTTCTGTTCCAGTTCGAAGCGCAGCGCCCTGACCACGGTTCACGATGTGACGAAACACGATAACACCCGATTGTTCCGCAATTTCAGCCGTTCCATCCTCTGATCCATCATCAACAACGATAATACGGTCTACAAAAGGGCGAACACTCTGAATTGTTTCAAAAATCCTCGTTTTTTCAAAAAACGCAGGAATAACTGCAAAAACGCGACGCTCCATTTGCCACATACCGATACATTACATGGGGCAAATCAATGTAGCAATCGTTCTCTTCTTCTACAACAGGTTCTCATCCAGTATACTAAATTCCACTATGAAAGAAATGCCCTCACTCACTCCTGATCCAGAGCGATTCGGACAAACAAAAGGACGCCAGATCGACCTCCCCGTGCATTCTGAAAGATTTTCTCATTTGGAAGAAGGAATCGATTATTCTATTGTAAAAAAAAATGATGCTGTTGTAGCCAATAGAAAACTCCAAGATTTTATGGTGTTCGTCAATCCAAGCGAGGGCAAAATATCAAAAGATGTATACCCACCGCATTGGCGGACAATCTCTGATAGCAATATCACGGCCACAACAACAGTCAAATATAATACTGACAAGGGCTGGGTTGAAGAACAAGTACCTTTTTATACCGCAAATACAAAAGGGGTCGGATTTCTAAAACCGACTGCCGAGGGAATCTCATTGGAAGACTACGAGACATGGACTCGAAAAGATCCGTTTGGAGAACACGATTTCGGGTATCAAATACTCGGACTCTCTTCAAAAATGGACTACATGTCCTTTGGAGACATTTTGCAAAAATCACAATTTCTACAAAACTCGGGATTACGAACCGAGTGCTTTTGGGGAATCGCAAAACTGAATAATGTTTATTTTCAGGGAAAGAAGGTTTCGATCGACGAACTTCGTAAAAAAGAAGTTATTCCAAAACGTAAGGACTACCAACCTCACATGGCAGTTCGTCTCTTAAAAACAAATCACAGAGTGCAAGAATTGGAAAGTGTCACAGAAGAGCGTCGTGAAGCGTTATTTGAACACGCGTTTCATGTATTCAATCAAGAATCGAAAGATCGCGAACTCGATTTCCCTGAACTTTCAATAAAAAATCCAAAACATCAAGAAATTTTTCTTTCCGAATTTTTCCGACGAATGGGAGAAAATATGGGGGTGCTAATTCATATCGGCTACAATCACTATCGATCTCATTCGGCGAATGTTTCCCTTGCCGCCGAAATGGTTGATATCGGAACAGTGGGCTCATGGAGGACTGAAAAGAAATCTCAAAGTGTTTCTAAAAAATATGATGGTGTACGCCGAGCACACCTAAAAGACATGCGAGATGTGGCATACACGTTACGAAGCCTTCTAAAATCAGCTCGGCTTCAAGGATTTCAGATTCAAAAAAAGAAGGAATGGATCAACCTATTCATTGATGGGATGAAAAATAAGATGAATTTCGAACGTATTCGTGACATTGAAAAAACAGATCCTGAAAAAGCAATACAATGGATGTCTGCTATTCTAAATGCCGTTATCGTGGAACGAAAATCACTTCCTGGCCTTTTAGAAAATGATGTGGAAGATTGGGGATTGCATCTATCCTGAGCCAACGCGATTCATTTATACCGTTTCAACAAAATACGTATCATGCACGATGTTGTAGTTGTTAAAAGTTGTATCCTTTTCTGATTTTAAAACAACAGGTCTAAGCTTTTTTCTCTTTTGAGCTAAATACGTATATAACACCGGTCTGTTTGTAGACGACCCGCCACGCTTTCCATCAATAACAATCGCGAGCTTTCTCTTTAATTTTTGCGCAATGGATTGAAGATATGTCACAACGCTTTCATAAAAATCCTTAACATCTAACTGATTAATAATATTTTCTTTTGGATTTAGTCCGCGAATAACAAGAAGTTTTTGACCTGTCTTTGATGTCGTTTCGATCAACATTGCAGATCCCACATATCGTAAATGTTGCTCGCTCTCCGGATTCTGAACCATGGTTAGAGAAATCATGTTTGGAAATTCTTCTACAATACTTTTATATTTTGAAGCCCAACATGCATCTGCGATATGTCCAGAAAGTTCAGTTAATAAATTCCGTGTTGGCACAAATTCAAAAGGAATCATGCCCTTTTTCTTTTGGTTCTGTATCCTTGCTATGCTTTGCTCAACCGCGGATATGTTAAATAATTGATTAAACTGTTTCGCGGCACCCTTATCGGTAAAATATTGATGGAACGTTTCTTGATTCGTAATATGATCAACAAATTTAACCATCCACGATAAATCATCCAACGTAGGATTAGTTTCACTTATTTTACTCAGATCCTTCTCCCGATACGTCGGATTTAGATGCAGACTAAAATATAATACGATCTCCCTCAACGGTTCATAAAATTCTGAAAACTCATACAACTGTGAAAAAAGAGTCTGCGGATTTTCTATCGAAAATAAATCAATTGCTTCAAGCCGAGCTTTTTTTTGCTCAATCCCAATTTTCGCGAATTCCTTCCTTTTTTCAGGAAGATCAGAACTTTGCACCGAGTCAAGATCAGAGCGGAATTGTTCAAGCATCTGATCACGCGTTTCTGACATCTTTTTTTGAAGATCAAATAACCCTCCCTCCACATCCGTCGGTTTTATTCCAACCTGATGATCTGCGCTATACCGCTGATGCGCGCTTCGAAGCGCATTCAAGGAAATAGAATAACGACGTAATTCAGCTTCCGTAAATTGAAAATTCATCTGCTCCTGTTTGTCAATCTTCGCAATACGCACAACCCCACTTTTTTTATAGAACTCAGGCAGTGGAGGGGAAAAGGCTTTTCTCCCCCTATACTGCTCGACCAATTCATCAAATCCTGCTTCGCTCTTATTTCCCCACTGTGCACCCTTGAACCCAATTTGCCCCATGAGGTAGCGTCTTGCAAATACAGATTCAAAAATAACTTCTTCATCTCCATTATCAAGGAGCAAGCGCTCAACACCGCGAAATCCTCTCACCATCTCATTCACCCCCGGTTCTCCCGTATGTTTTACTCCCAGCTTTGCCATATCCTCTGTAATAGTTTCCCCATCTAAAATACCTTGTATTTCATGATACAAATCAATCGTAGCAAATTCTCCAAAATCTCGAACAACAATATCCAACGCTCTATTCTTCAGATGAAAAAGCTCTTTTAGCCTTTCTGCCTCATCCATCTCTTTGGCATTTATTTTTTTGAAATACCCAATTCGTGCAACATCTTGTAGTTCGGGGTCTTCATAAAATGACTCAGGGATATGGAGAACGCGGAAGAGATCCGGTATGGATTTCCAATCTCCACTTTTTACAGAAGACATCATCTTTTCCTTTGCTACGGTTTGAAATTCAGGAGTATCATAAAATGTCTCAGAGATATGGAGAACGCGGAAGAGATCCGGTATGGATTTCCAATCTCCACT
>JANLIO010000074.1 GCA_024654265.1 bacterium
GTTTTCGGTGTCTGGTACAGTTATCTACAGCAAATATGAGAAATATGCCTAAATTAGGTAATCCTGAACATCGAACTGCTAGCGGACCTGACACCAAAATAAAATCAAACCATATCTGGCATTTATGTTAGGGTTTTACTCTTTTTTTGAGCCTGACACCGATTTCCCGCGTTCCATAAAACAGTAGTAATCGTCAAAGCTCGTCTGTGAATAAGCGAACCAGACACCGAACCTAAAGAATCTTTAGATATTGTTAATTGGGCGGTTTATCGGCTATTTTCTGTGGATAACCGAACCTGACACCGGATTTCACCGGATTTTTTACGAACCTGACACCGGATTCACCGGATTTCCCACCGGATTTCCAAACTCGTCGGAAGTTAGAGAAAAGATAGGTTGCTTGTTTAGCTTATTTATTACTGTTTTAAGTTGTTTTTTTATAATTATTCAAGACCTTACTATATTATAAGGTCTCTTTATTTACCGAAGTTTCCGTGTCTTATTATATTATAAGACAGGAATTAATGAGCTATCTTTATTAATCCCTTGGCTCTTGTGTTGATATAAATTATATCATATAATTGACTGGAAAGGGACTTAAACACCCTTTATAGTCACTATATGGATAAAATACCGACAAAAGGTGAATATTTAGAAGTTTTATTGAGATCCTCCAAAACCATCTTTTCAACCAAAGATGCTGCTTTGTTGTGGTATGAAAATGATAATACTGTGGTTACTGATCGATTGAAGAAATATGTTAAAGCCGGAAAGTTGGTTCGCCCTTATCGTGGCTTATACGCTAAGGATAAAAATTATAATCGTTTTGAATTGGCAACGCGCATTTATACTCCCTCTTATATCAGCTTCGAGACTATTTTAACAAGGGCTGGAATTAATTTTCAGTTTTACAGCAATGTCTTCGTTGCTTCATATGTGACCCGCGATATTGTAGCTGATGATCAAAAAATTTCTTTTATTCGGATGAAAGACTATGCCTTGAGTAACACGGCCGGTATTGAACACGCGGACGGAATTGCTACTGCTACGAAAGAACGTGCGTTCTTGGACAGAATTTATGTAAGCAAAGATTATCATTTTGATAATTTAAACGCTTTGGATTGGGACAAGGTATTTGAGATTTTGCCAATATATAACAATAAGCGCATGGAAAAAAAGGTTAAGCGATATTTTGATCATTACAAAAGCGATCAGCCTACTAAACCAGAAAAAATATGAAATTAGACTACTCAAAGCATAAAAATATCTTATTGCAGATTTTAAAGGATATTTATTCCGATACTTCCATCGCTCCCCATTTGGGATTCAAGGGTGGTACGGCCGCTTTATTGTTCTATGGCTTGACTCGTGATTCTGTTGATTTGGATTTCGATTTATTGAACGAGGAAAAAGAAACGGAAGTATTCGAGAAGATTCAAAAAATAATTGCTAACTATGGGACGGTGGTAGAATCCAGGATTAAGAAATTCAACTTATTGAATGTTCTTTCGTATGCGCCAGGCGCACAGAAAATTAAAGTCGAGGTCAATCGCAGGCAGTTCGGTTCGAAATATGATTTAAAGACTTTGTTAGGCATTTCTATGTTGGTTATGGTTCAGGAAGATATGTTTGCACATAAATTGATGGCCATGCATGAGCGGATCGGCAAGACGAGTCGGGATATTTACGATGTCTGGTTTTTCTTGGAGAATCATTGGTCGATCAATAAAGAAATCGTTGAGCAGCGTTCTGGCAAAACATTTAAAGAGGTTTTGCAATTGACAGCCGAGCAATTAGAACAGTTAGACAATAGGCATATTTTGGACGGCTTAGGTGACTTTTTAATCGATCCGCAAAAAGATTGGGGTCGAGCGAAATTGAAGTCCGAAACGATATTTTTGTTAAAAGCTCGAGCAGAGAGCGAGAAATAAAGTTATGGCAAACAAGAATCTTACAAATGCAAAAAAACAAAGAACGATGAGTTTTATACTCAATTTTCTGATATTCAAAAAGAGGTAAAATCTTATCTTGAGTACGACCCTAACACTTTTCAAGGTAAGGTAGTGTACAGCAACTGTGACGACCCGTTCGAAAGTAATTTCTTTCGCTATTTCGTTTTAAATTTCAACAAGCTTGGACTAAAACAACTTATCACTACAAGTTACAAACCCTCACCCGTAGCCAATATACTCTTTTTTTGAGCCTGACACCGATTTCCCGCGTTCCATAAAACAGTAGTAATCGTCAAAGCTCGTCTGTGAATAAGCGTACCAGACACCGAACCTAAAGAATCTTTAGATATTGTTAATTGGGCGGTTTATCGGCTATTTTCTGTGGATAAGCGGACCAGACACCGGATTACACCGGATTCTTGCTCTCTTTTCATTTCGTGGTTATTTATTCCTTGAGCATATTGTAGGCTTGTTGTAGTAAAGAACAGATAATCATTCTGAACTTCTCATTTCTTAAAAAATCAGGCACTTTCACACCGCAAACTTCGTCAGGGATAGAAAGATTGGCAAAACAGTTTGCTTTATAATACTCAAGCTCATTGTCTCCAATGCTATCTAAAAGCAACCCGTTTTCGCTCTCATGTTTTACTAAAATGGCTTCGAGTATGCTCTCAAACTTGTCAGGTTTCTTGTTGATGTAGCGCTTGTTTCTGAATCCAACCCTAGAGCTGATTTGCATAAGCTCCTTAGCAGTTAAAGATAATCCGAGTTTTTTTCGGACTGAAAGCAGTTCGTCTGATATTGTTTGAAAACTAAAATCTTTATCTTTCAAAAAATCAAAACGTTTTCTGTATATCACTGAAACTAATAAAGCTGTTTCAGCATATGATCTAAAAGTTCCTTTGTCGTGAAATTTCAATAACCTCAACACCTCTCCCGCTGCTACATCAAAATCTCCTAATAACATGTGCCTCTCAAGTCCGTAATAGTATAAGAATACATAACTTAGATTTGTTGGTTGTGTTACATCACGCAACCAGATTAAATATTGGTATCTTTGCTCTGGTGTCAAAGTAGTATAAGCGGGATAGTAAAGTGCGTTTTCTTCCAGATTGCTATTTTTGCGGACAGACAATTTAGTCCAAATCATACTTGGTTCAGCGTTTAAATTCGTATGCTGTTCTCGTTCCGAAGTAACGCTGTTAATCCCAACCGTCACAACAATACTCAGAGAACTAGCAATTTCAGCTTGCGATGGATTTTCATCAGTAACAAATACAAGAGAGCGTGTTGGTTCAGGGATAAAATTTGATTCTTTAAGACCACCTACGATCAATGCGGGTAGATTTTGGCCCTCTTTAGAAAATTGGAAAATATCTGTCTTTTGAGTTGGACTTTTGTTTTTTAGGAAGTCAAAAATGCCCATGGCGTTTTATTTGTTCTGTTACAGACCAACCGCGTTAGCTCCATACTCTGCTTGCGCTTGTGTAAATTGGTCGTACTTTAATTGATCAATTAAGCTACCGCGAGAAAAGGCCGAATACTCCATATACGCTTTGGCCTTTTTAGCCGCTTGCTCATTCCAGTTCGCACTGGAATTGTCTGCGCCATAAACTGCGTCAGCATGAGAAAATTGATCGTATTCTAATTGAGCGACTAAGCCACCATAAGAAAATGCTGTGTAGTTTAAATAAGATTTTGCTTTAGCAACCGCATTCTTTTGACTAACTGTCTCGCTTGATGTTGGCGCAGGTGTCGGGGTTGACGTTGGCGCAGGAGTAGTTTTTGTTTCCGTCTTCGCAGGCGTAGGAGCAGTTTCAGTTTTTTCTACAACAGGGGCAGGGTTGTCGTTTTCAGTAGTGGCTTCTGTGTTCTCCGTTGCAGGTTGTTGAGTAGCTTGATTATTTTGCGATGTGTCGGTTGTAATTCCGAAGAGAATAAAAGAAGCGACCGTTGCAATACCAAAAATTGTTGCAATCTTTTTTCTCGTTATTTCGCCTTTGATAAAACGAGAAAAAGCAGTTGGTTTAACAAGACCGACAATCAAAGCGACGAACGAAACGAAAAATAAAATTAAAAATAGATTATTCATAGTAGTTATTTTATAAAGTGGTTAATATCTTTTTTATAAACCTTTGCAAACTCTGCTAATTCTACCGCATCAACTCCGCGCTCGCCCCGCTCTATCTTGGAAACATACGCTTGAGGTTTCTTCAATAGTTTTCCTGCCTGTACTTGCGTCAAACCTGCCTCTTGGCGAGCGGAACGGAGTTTTGCGGTAAGGTGTTGGTATTTTGCTTGGTATTTCTTCAACATATAGATATTAACATAATATAGTCGAAAGTAGAATATACCATTTTAGATTATTGTGGGATCTGGTGTCTGATCCTCTTATCCACAGAAAATGATATTATTATCCTTAAATATAGCACAACTTTAGCATACTTCTGTCCAGTGTCAGGTTCGTGTATTGTTGAACCTAATCAATATAACAAAACCGCCATTTTGATCTGTACCCCAAAAAGTGGACACGAAAGTGTCCGCTTTTTGGGGTACAGATCATTTCGGACGGCTAATCGTACCGCACAGATTTCGAACGCCTGGAGGCATTCGGGTCTGCCGATACGGAACTTTTATTCTTTTTGAGTTTCTATAAATCTTTTGTTTCTAAACGCCTGTCCAGAACCTGTCTTCAAATAATTTTCAAATCTCCGAGCTTGTAGCAAAGTTGGGAATGCGCAGTACCAAATCAGTAAAAGCGGTCGAAAATTTTTGGTAGCGTCTGCATATCCAGATTCATGCTGATTAATCCTTCGCTTCAAGTCTGGAGTCGAGCCGGTATAAATCGATCCATTTGATAACTTCAATAAGTAAACGTAGTACATGCATGATCGGGTACCCTACGCTCAGAGCTTCGGGTACCACACTTCGCTGAACCTTCCTGTTGGCCAAAGGCCACACGAAGCTTCGGCGAAGTGTGGCGGAGAGGGAGGGATTCGAACCCTCGGTCACGTAAACGCGACACCTGATTTCGAGTCAGGCACATTCGACCACTCTGCCACCTCTCCGTGTTTAGAGTTGCGACGCGAGTTTAGCCGAATTTGGTATCAAAGTCTAGTGCAGGTGAATCTTATTTTATATTTCGTTTGAATAGTACTTGGGAGTGTCTTTGATATGCAGGAAAGCTCTATTGAGCTTTGTGTTGACTCTTGACACAAGATAGATAAGTAACTAATATATTTTACTCTTCGTAACGTCTGATGTACGGATATGAAATCACGCAAAAAAATCATTGAACATTTGATGCAGGATCTGTACGCCATGAGACGGAATCTTGCGGTTGGGTTTTCAGCAACAAAAAAGAGATCGATCACCCCATCGCAAGGATGTGTTTTGCGATATATTGCAAAAAATGAGCAGATCAATGTGAAAGCGATTGCGCAGAAGCTCGATATTTCTAGTAGCGCGGTGACACAGTTGATCGATGGTTTGGTTGAAAAGGGGTATGTGAGCCGTTCGAATCATTCAGAGGATCGTCGTGTTGTGACGGTTTGTTTAACCGCAAAGGCAAATAAGCTTTTTGAAGAATTTAAGGCGCAAGGTTTAAAAAAGATGACGATTCTTTTTGATGTTCTTTCTGACGATGAACTTGCTCGGTATGCAGAGCTACACGCAAAGATTGTCGCTGGGATCGCACAGAAAAAAGATAATCCTTCATCAAAGAAGTAGGTGATACGTATGAACACCAATAAAAAAACGAAGCAAAAACAACCAAACGTCTTTGATATGTTGAAGCCGTATACGTCGTTTATTATTCCGTTGATCTTTCTCGCGCTTCTGAGTAACGGACTGACGCTGTGGCTTCCGCGACTTTTATCACATGGAATCGACACGTTTTTACGTGGTGAAAATTTCGACGAAGTCCTTTGGCAATTTTTTATTGCGTCCTTTTGTATTTTTATCCTTGTTTCCCTGCAAAGCATCTTTCAAACGCTTGCGGCGGAGCGTGTTGCGCGTGATTTACGAAATACGCTTTCTGAAAAAATCTCAATGCATGAGTTTGCCGATGTGCAACGCATCACTCCCTCAAAATTATTGACAAACATCACATCGGATATTGACTCCATTAAAAATGTTGTTGCGCAAGCGGTTGTTACAATGGTCTCATCCGTGTTTTTAATTGTTGGTGGAAGCTATCTTTTAATCTCAATCAACTGGCGACTTGGCCTTGGCGTGCTTACAATCCTACCGATCATCGGGGGCGCATTTTACGTTATCCTTGGAAAGGTACGCGTGCTCTTTTTGAAAACGCGAGAGGTAATTGATTGGTTGAACAAGGTGATTAACGAGAGCATCCTCGGGTCCGCGCTCATTCGTGTTCTCAATTCGCAAAAACAGGAACATCAGAAGTTTGCAGAAGCGAACCAAGAGGCGAAAGAGATCGGCATTCGTATTTTGAAATTATTCTCTGCAATGATTCCGATCATCACGTTTGCATCAAACTTGGCGATTCTGATTATTCTGACGCTTGGCGGACGGTTTGTGATTCTTGGTTCAATGACATTGGGAGAATTTGCGTCATTTAATAGTTATCTTGCCATTTTAATTTTCCCAATTATTCTTTTGGGCTTCATGAGTAACATTATTGCGCAGGCACAGGCTTCGTATGGTCGAATCGCGGTCATCCTTTCTGCAAAGGAGCAGAAAGAAGATGGTGATATGGTTGATCCACTGAAGGGGAGCATCCAGATGGAAAATATCAATTTAATGTACGGTGACAAAACCGCGTTAAAAGATATTTCGTTGCAGATTGAACCGGGGAGCAAGGTTGCGATTATCGGACCAATGGCAGCGGGGAAAACACAGATGTTGAATTTGTTGATTGGGCTGGTGCGTCCGACAACTGGGGAGATTCTTTACGATCGTGTGAATATTGATCGGTATCAGAGAGAAAATTTGTACAAGCAGATTGGCTTGGTTTTTCAGGATAGTATTCTTTTTCATGTGAGCCTTCGTGAAAATATTACATTTCATACAGATGTAAAAGAAGACGACGTGCAATTAGCAATTCAAACGGCGGAGCTGGCAGACTTTATTCAAAATCTTCCGGATGGGTTGGATACAATTGTCTCAGAGCGCGGGACGAGCGTATCGGGCGGGCAAAAACAACGAATCATGCTTGCTCGCGCGCTGGCAATACATCCAAAGATTCTGTTGCTCGATGATTTTACGGCGCGTGTTGATGCAAATACAGAAGTGAAGATTTTGGAAAATGTTGCCAAGAATTATCCGGGCATTACGTTGGTTTCTGTAACGCAAAAGATCTCATCAGTAGAAAAATACGATCAGATTATTCTCCTCATGGAAGGTGAAATGGTTGGCATGGGGACGCATGAATCATTGATGGCAACATCTCCGGAATACAATCAGATTTATCAATCCCAGCAGAGCACCAACGAATATGAACTACAATCTACATAATACAAGCCACCCAAAAAAGACGTCTGCTTGGAAGGCGGGTAAAAAATTGTGGCCGTTGATTGTTCAAGAAAAAAAGATCATCACCATTGCGTTGATTGCTGTGATTGTGAATTCAGCATTGAATTTGATTGCGCCGAGAATCATTGCGCATACAATCGACACGTATATTATTGGGCGTGATTACCACGGTGTTCTTGTCTATGCAGGAATAATTCTTGTTATCTACATGTTGGCGCTCGTGACAAGTTATTTGCAAACTCGTTTAATGGGTGGTGTTGGTCAGCGGGTATTGTATCGATTGCGGAATCAGATTTTTCATAAACTCCAATCACTGCCCGTTGCGTTTTTCAATCAAAATAAAGCAGGCGATCTGATCTCTCGGATTAACAATGACACAGATAAAATCAATCAATTTTTCTCGGAGTCTCTCGTTCGATTCTTTGGGAATATTTTTCTCATGTTTGGAGCAGTGATTTTTTTGCTCAGTCTTCAAACGCGCTTAGGTGTGGCAACGCTTGCGCCAGCACTGGTGTTGCTTTTGATGACATGGATCTTGTCTCCGTGGGTAAAAAAGAAGAATGTTGCGAGTGCAACGTCATTAGGCGCCATGAGTTCTGAGGTTCAAGAAAGTTTGAATAATTTTAAGGTGATTATTGCATGTAACCGACGCGATTTTTTTAAAAAGCGTTTTCAGGAGGTGAATGACATCAACTATTCGTCTGCGATTGGAGCCGGAATTGCGAATAATACCTTTACACCGATTTATGGTTTTGCTTCGAACATTGGACAGCTCGTTGTTCTTGCATACGGTATTTCATTGATCTCTTCCGGACAATTTACAATCGGTTTATTGATCAGCTTCCTTTCGTACGCAAACAGCTTTTACAATCCATTGCGCCAAATTGCCGCATTGTGGGCAAGCTTTCAGACAGCAATGGCAAGTTGGGATCGCGTTCACGAAATTGTATCGCTTGATAACAATTTATCCGTTTTTGGGAATATGACGTCGCAAGATGGGACGGCGATTTTGGAATGTAAGAATGTTTATTTTACGTATCCGAGTGGAAAAGAAGTTTTGCGTGATTTGAATTTGAATCTTGAAAAAGGAAAGACGTACGCACTCGTTGGCCCAACGGGTGGCGGAAAAACGACAACGGCATCATTGATCGCTCGGCTGTATGATCCGACACGCGGGCACGTCTTTTTGAATGGACGTGACATTCGAAGCTATTCTCCGGAAGAGCGCGCAAAGAAGATTGGATTTATTTTGCAAGAGCCTGTCCTGTTTACGGGGACGGTTCGTGAAAATATTTTATATGGAAATGAACAGTATGTATCCCATGATAATGCGCAATTGGAATCTGTTATTCAAAAGGCAGGATTGGAAAAATTGCTGAGCCGTTTTGAAAATGGTCTTGAAACAATAGTCACATCCGGTGGTGACGCCGTGAGCCTTGGACAAAAACAATTGATTGCCTTTATGAGAGCTGTTCTTCGCGATCCCGAGATTCTTATCTTAGACGAAGCAACTGCCAACATTGATACGGTCACCGAACAGTTGTTGGATGATATTTTGAAAAACGTATCACCAAACACAACGAAAATTATCATCGCTCATCGTTTGAACACAATCAAAAATGCAGATGAGATCTTTTTCGTGAACGCCGGTGAAGTCATTCGTGCTGGTTCAATGGACCATGCGCTGGAAATGCTTCTCCACAATGATCGAAAGAGTTAGACGATTGAGGATTGGCGTTTTTTCTCTTGAATCGTATACGCAATGAAAATCCAAAAGAGGATTGCGAGATCGTTTTTAAAATATGGAACATCAACAAGTCCATGAACAAGAATCGCGGTGATCACGGGGAGCGCGATTGTTGGATTGGATCGGTACCAGCGAATCAGAATCCAGCTAAATGAGATGACTCCAAGAAGTCCGAGTTCGCTCCAAAAGGTGAGAAGAATATTGTGCGGGTATTGAAAAATTTCCATCCACTCGGCGTGATGATAGGGCGCAATGACATCCGGGTACGCGCCAAGTCCTGCGCCAAAAAGTGGATGATCAACGAGCATGGTTCGTGCTTCATCCCACATGACGAGACGAACCTTTCCAGACCAATCGCGGAAAAAGATTTTTTCAAAAACAGGTTCGCGAATGGAGGTAAAGGAGAGCGCGCTTATGATCAAAAAACTTGAGATGAGGAGTGCGGGGACTCGTGTTTTTTTATTGAAAAGAAGTGTCGCCATGAGCGCAGAAAGAAGGGCGATCATCCCTCCGTCGCTTTGCGCAAGCGCACACGCAAGAAAGGCGGAGGAAAATCCAATGGAAGAAAAGATAAAGCGACGAACGTTATTCGTGCCTTGAATGATGTACGAGATACACAGCGCCCCAATCGGAACAACGAAAAGAGCGACCGCGTTTGGGTATAAAAATGGGCCCGTGGTTCGGATTCCGGTTGGTGGAATATTCCACGGAGCAGGGATCGGAATGACGCCGAGGCGTTGGAGAATGGTCCATATTGTGATGAGGATGATGACGCTAAAAAATCCGAATGCGAGATGGCGGGAATCTTCTTTTGTCGTCATGACATCTCGAAGCATCATGAAAACGAGAATTGGTTCAATGAAATATGCGCGAAATAAACCGAGTGCTGAAATATGATTTGGAGCAACGAGGACGGAGATAATTCCTGCAAAAAGAAAGAGCAACATTGGAAAAAAGAACGGGGAATCTTTTTGTGAGCGAAAAAAATGTGGGGAGTTCTTTTTTGAAAATAACCATATTCCACATGTCGCAAGAATGATGAGTTCAAGAAGCGTTGTCGGGAATGGGCCAATATGAAAACGCACTTCATATACAAGAAGGGCAAATGGAAGAAGAAAAAGGAGTCGCGATTTCATTATTCGATCGGGTCTTTAAGGGGTGGTGTGTCACGACGGAATGTGATCATTTCAAGAACGGTTTCTTTTTTGACCGCTCCGGTGATCATGAGAAGTGATACGTAGATTGCAATGGCAAGAAGCACAGGGACGGCAAGCGGTTTATCACGAAGTGGCCAAATGGCGAATGCCATGAGCGCGGAAGAAGCAATTGCCTTGAGCGAAGCGGATGGTTTCCATTTTGCGCCAGACAATCGAATGAGCAGAGCGGTTGCGCCAAGCGCGATCAACCCTTCAGACAGAACAGTGAGCCACGCGGCAGCCCAGATTCCGTAGGTTGGAATAAAAAGAATGTACCCCGTGAGTGTCACGATGGCGACGGCAACATATAAGGGGAGCATTTTTCGCTGTGCGTTCAATGCAACGATACCGTACGACGAAATTGTGCCAAAAAAGATTGCGCCAACTGCGAGGACAAGAATACGGAGAACATTTCCAGACGCAGAAAACTCCGGACCGGCGACCAAGATCATCCCCGGTGTTGCGAGGACAAGTGTTCCGGCGATAAGAGGAACGGCAATCATGGTCATGGCGTTGTAGGAGTTGCTGAGGAGTTTTGAAAAGTGTTGTTTTTTCTTGTCCGCCCAACTTTTTGCAATCATGGGGAGGAGAACGCCGGAATACATAAATGGGATCGTGACGAGGATTTCCAGCACGCGATATGCCGCGCCGTAGATTCCGACTTCGGCCTGTGGACGAACGAATGACAGAATCAAAGTATCTGCCTTGAAGTAGAGAAGGTTGAAGAGAATGGAAACACCGATGGGCCAACTTCGTTTGAGGAGCTGTTTCCAAAAAACAAAATCAACGTTCCAGTGAAAGTTCGCGTACTGTCGAGCAATGAAAAAGTTCACAAGGAACGACACTGTGCTTCCAAGCGAGACAAAGAGAACGATAGGTATTAAGCCAAGACCAAACGCGCGCGCAATCAAAACCCCGATTAAAAGAATGACACGCCCTGTCACTTCACTGATGGCAACAATGTGCATTTTGAGGTGACGTTGTTGAACACCGATAACGATCTGATTCAATGCGGTTGTAAAGAACGACGCCCAGATGGCAAAGAGCGCGATTTTTAATTCAAGCGGGTAGGGAAAGAGAAGTCCGATGATCGGCGCAAGAGAGAGGATGATGAGCGCCGTAATTGTTCGAAGTGTGAACGTGGCGCTGACAACGCGATTCTCATACTCCGTATCTCCCGCTCGCTCACCAAGCATTTGAACGATCATAACGTTCAACCCAAAGTCGAGTGTAATTGCAAAAAATTGAAGGAATGCGTTTGCTGTTGAGTACATGCCAAAGCCCTCTTGTCCAAGGTGGCGAGTCATGAGTGCCACAACAAAAATACCGAGGATCGTTGAAACGATTTTTCCGGCAATTTGAATCCCCGTATTTTGAGCAAGCGCACGCGTGACGGACATGGCGTAAAGGTATCAGAGATTGGTGGAATTTGGAATGTATTTGTAAAAATGTGCTATCCTTTTTAGATGAATCGTATCAATCATTTCGCTGTACGATGGTCTTTTCGGGTCGCCTCTTGTTTCGTGGTTGGTTTCTTCGCGTTTTTCCTTTTGATATCGTCTGCGCATGCCGGTGAAACGTACACGGCAGAGGTATCATCGGGGGCTGTTACTTTGGCGCCGAGTCAGGTGAAGCTCATTACTTTAAAGTTCAAAAATACGGGAGTATCCACGTGGACGTCGGGGGTGAACAAGACGGCCGTTTATTTGTATGGGAAGAGTACGCCGTTTTATCACGCGTCGTGGAAGGCGAATGATCTTCCCGTTGCGATCCAACAATTGACAGTTCGGCAGGGTCAAATGGCAAGTGCCTCCTTTTATGTGACAGCGCCAAAAACACCCGGAGTGTACACGGAACGATTCCTTCTTTCGTACGGACCAAACCTTTGGGTGAAAGGATCGGTTGTGACAGTGACGTTTACAGTGACGAACGAGATCGCCACGCCGGTCGTACCCGTGGCAACAGAAGCCGTTGCCCCGTCATCCGCGTGGAGTGCGGAGCTTGTGAGTTTGGGCGGGATTGAGTGGCATCTGGAGCCAGGGGCAAATACATTCGTGAATGTAAAATTAAAGAACACGGGATCAAAAACGTGGAAGCGGGAAGGATTGGCATTTGTCTCTCTCTATACTTGGGAGCCGAAATATCGGACAAGCCCTTTTGCAACATCACTGTGGAAGTCGGGTGGGCAAGCGGGTTTTTTGGTGGAAGATGAGGTAAAGACCGGGCAAACGGGAACGCTTCGAATGGAAATACGCGCTCCGCAGAAAGAAGGAACATACAGCGAAACATTTCAACTCGCAGCGGAAAATACGGCATGGATTTCCGGTGGAACAATCACACTCCCAATCCAAGTTGGAGGTACGACTGTTGCGGTTTCGTCTCCTGCGGTAACAACAGAAGTGCCGTCCACGAGCCAGACGGGTACAACAGATTTATCCGCATATCAATCCGTTCTATTGTTAACTTCAAATCGCTCGGTCACGCTCGCAGGGAACGGACGAATTGAATTAACACATGGGTTTAAGAATTCCGGTTCTATTGAATGGGGATCACGTGGTTTACAACTTGTTGGACTCACGCCTTCTGATCGACCCGGAGCAAGTGTTCGGGACACATCATGGGAGTCGGATTCAAAAGCCGTTACCATCAATGCACCAACAAAACCGGGGGAGATTGGATTTGTAAATTATACATTGAAAGCACCGGCGCTCGTTGGAAGCTATACGGCAACGTTTCAATTGATGGCAGATGGGAATGAGGTGGCAGGTGGAGAAATTGAAATCCCAATCACGGTGACGTCAGATGGTGTTGTTGATTCAAATCCAATCGTAATTCCAAATGTTCCGATTCAAGATCCGTCATCAACGGAGCCTCCCATTTTAGACGCACTTGCAGGGCAACTTCCGGATGAACCGATTATCCGAGTCGGGATTTATGCGACAACAGACGACACGAGTTTAGTTCGAGCGATTCAGGGTGGAATGAAGGCCCTGAAGAACGGCGTCGTGGTGTGTACATATAAAAAGATGGAGGTTGTAACAGCGCACTATAATCGTACAACAGGTTTGTACTCACTCTCCGGCCCCGGGTGTTCGGACTCAGGCTCTCAATACTATGTGATGCAGGCAGAGGACGGGATTGCGCCACTCGAAGTTACGGATTTCTCGCGCCCTGTTTCGTGGTTGCCGGGGGCAAATGACAATACGTTCCGCGCACACCTTGAACTTCGATATACGCCAAAGACAGATAAAGTTTGGTTGATAAACGAACTTCCAATTGAATATTATCTTTACGGCCTTGCTGAAACATCTGATGTGAGCCCGCTTGAATTCCAAAAGACATTACTCACGGCGGCGCGGACATATGCGATGTATCACGTGAATCGTGGGACGAAGCATGCGGATGAATTTTTTACGGTTGATGCAAAATTTGATCAGGTGTATCGCGGATATGGGCAAGAAGCGCGAAGTCCGAATATCGTAAAAGGGATTAATGCCACACGTGGATATATTGTGACGTACAACGGAACGCTTGCGATCACACCATATTTTTCACGATCTGATGGAAGAACACGGAATTGGAATGAAGTGTGGGGAGGAAGCGGATATCCATGGCTCGTGTCTGTGCCGGTTCCGCATGATATTGGCCAGACGCTTTGGGGACACGGTGTTGGCCTTTCCGCACGCGGTGCGCTCTACATGGCGTCAAAAGATAGCGCCACATTTGATGTGATCCTAAAGCATTTCTATCAAGGGACAGAGTTACGCAGAGCGTATAAGTAATGTTTTTTGATCGTAGAAATAGAGAATGTAGAATACATCTGTCATCCTCGGGTTTAACCCGGGGATCCAGAATCAAAGGAGATGTGGGATGTGGAATATAGAATTTAGAATTTGGAATATTGGATATATCCGTCATCTCGACCGTAGCGGAGAGATCCCTCTTCAAATAGATCCATTCCTTTCTAAAAAAGTTAGACCACTCTTCGTCACTTTTTGTCACATCACAAAAGTGACACAAAAAAGATGTTGGGGGTCGGCTGAACTCGTTCGACTTTTGAGGGGAATTTAGAATATGGAATTTGGAATTTGGAATATATCTGTCATCCTCGGGTTTAACCCGGGGACCCAGGATATAATAGTGCGCTTTATCTAAATAGGAATTACTCTTTGATCCTGGATCCCCGTTTTCACGGGGAT
>JANLIO010000075.1 GCA_024654265.1 bacterium
CAATCCTGAATACGGCGGATATCTGTTAAATAACAGAAAGTACAATATCAATTACGAGCAATCTTCTCTTGCAGTCGTTCCTGCTGATCCATTTATTTATTACTTGATGCATTTCAATTCATCGAAAGATACCGAACCAAAAAATACCCATCCAAGCTATCTTTTCTGGTGCCCAACGATTTGGTCAGATGGCTCAGCAAAAACTCACTCGAAACAAACCGGTCCTGAGGGTGGTTCAAGTGATTGGTTTTGCTTGAGTCAAACACTATCCGGACAATCCGTGGGAAATCTTTAGAGTAAACAAGTATAGATTATATTGAGTTCCCGACACGCGACACGCGTGGGAAACGGAAACGGGGACATGACCCTTTTATTGGTTCTTTCTCGGTCTTCCCGGTTTTCTCTGCGTATATTCCAATCCTTGCTTTTTCAGCATTCGTGCTGTCCAAGTGTCACTCCCCAGGGAGGCGTTTCGTATTACTGAATTTGTTTGGTTTCCAAATTCTGTTTTGTGATTGACTTGTTTACATCTCGTAAATAGTTCTTTGGAATGTCTATCTGCTACGATGCGAGTATTTTATTTGCTCGCTCATTATCAATCATACGTATATTTAAACTGTTTCATCGCCAAGATTCGGCGGATTCGACTAGTTTGGCTCTTAGGGGATTGGCTTCAATATATTTCATTAACTGCAAAAAATATGAATCTTGCTCAACTAAAAATGATTTAAATCGTCTCTGGAACAAATAACCGAAGCCGATCGTATGATAAGTAACATGCCAGCGTTGAGTAGCCTTTTGGATGAATTTTCCGAAAAATCTTCCAGCATCCCCGTCTTGGTACGGTCTTACAGCGAAGTGCCAATGATTCGGCATGATGCAAAACGAAAATATATCCAACGGAATAATCTCTAATGTCTCATACAAAGCATGAAGAACCGCCGTGCGACTTTAGGCAATCCAAATATGTTTCGTCGAGCATTTGCTCGGTTGATGATGTGACAAATTTCATCAGCAACATCGATTCGCGGTTGTCTTGGCATGAGGAGAGTGCAGTATGATGAAATAAAAAGGGTCATGTCCCCGTTTTCCACGCATCAAAATCCGTGGAATAGAGTTTATTGTGAGAGTTGTTGACAAGTTTTCTTATTTCTTGTATTCTATACTTGTAACATACTCATATGCAGAAGGACTTCTCCACAAAGATCATCGCAATACTCCAAGAAAAAGGTTCTGTCACAACTCGAGCGATCGCGGACGAATTTGATATAAGCAGAAATTATGCGCACATTCTGCTACAGCGGTTGAGGGAGGAAGGCCGAATCGTGCTTGTCGGACAAACGAACCGTGCACGCTACTTCCTGACAACAAACACAACCGCGCTTCGCAAAGCCCATGTGGAAATCCGCCATATTTTCTTTCGTCTGCCAAACAAACAGCTGTCTGAAGACAGCGTATTTCAACGTATCGAAAAAGAAACAGGTATCCTCACTGATATAAAAAAGAATGTCCTTCAGATTTTCCGTCACGGTTTTACAAAAATGTTGAACAACGCGATCGATCACTCGCAGTCCGCTCTGGTTGAAATTGATTGTCGCAAAACGGACACGGCACTTACCTTCGTCATTCGTGATCGCGGGATCGGAATTTTTAATAATGTACGAAACAAGTTACGTCTCCCAGGTACACTGGTTGCGATTCAAGAGATCCTAAAAGGAAAAACGACAACTTCCCCAAAAGAACACACAGGCGAGGGAGTTTTTTTTACATCAAAAATGGCAGATATCTTCATTATAGACAGCTTTGAAAAACGCCTTACCATTAATAACCTCGTGCCAGATGTCTTTATTTCCGATCGAAAATCCCTGCATGGTACTCGTGTGAGCTTTAGTATACACCTCTCTTCAACTCGCGATATAAACGATGTATACGGTGTCTTCACTGGAGAAACAGAGGACGGCTTCATGTTCGACAAGACTCAAATTACAATCAGCCTCTATCAATTTGGAAAAGATCTTCCTTCGCGCTCTGAGGCGAAACGCGTCACAATGAATCTAGAGAATTTTCATGAAATCGAGTTTGACTTCTCCAATGTACAAACGGTTGGTCAGGGTTTCGCAGATGAAATCTTCCGTGTTTGGCACAATCGGCATCCGAATATTAAACTCATTGCAACACACACGAACGAAAACGTCGCACTCATGATCCAACGTGCTGGCGGAGAACTGGGCACACAAAGACCTGCGATAACATAAAAAACGATTACAAAAGTCCCCGCTGTTTATACGGAGATTTTCAACACACCATTTCAAGCTTGGAGTCAGGTACGCATTTTAATCAGCTTTGATTCTTAAACGAAAAAATCTTCGTTCGGAGATTTGTTTCGATAAGATCACGGTGTAAGTGAGGTTGAGAATTATTCTTAAGCCCAACTTCTCATTCAGCGAATATTTCAACGTAAAATGGATTTTGAAAATTTTTGATTTCTTTTCTGGCAATTCCAAAATCAACTCCGAGACACTGACAAATGGTTCCTATAATTATAGGGCTTACATCATCCTCGAATATCAACGCTTCGGCTGAAGTCGTTTTTAACGGTTGTTTCGTAGTTCGAAAACCTTCATTTGATAAGATCTCAAAAACAAAAGAGGGAATCTTTTTAGAAAATCTACCCGTTGACCAAAACTTCGCGCCCATAGCCTCTGCAGGCTTATCCGCGTCCTGTGGTAAATGCAGTTTTTCGGACAACATATTTGCCATTGCGACCGGAGCCAAAGATTCAAGTCCACCTAAACGTACAGAAGGGTATGAATCAGCCATAGGTAATTTGAATCTAAATGCTGTATCACTCCAATTGGCATAACAACCTAAAACCCCACAATAAACTCCACTTCCTGTGTATTCAAAAGGAGAATTTGAAGCATGCAAGACTCTTTCTTTCTTTATTACTGGCATAGCCTTCAGGGTAGTCGAATGTGTCGCGATGATATCAATTCCTTCTAAGGATTTTGCTACTTCAATAGCCTTTTTTTAACTCTACGATTAACTTCTCATGCGCAATAGCATCTAATGCTTCGCTTTTTTCACTTGCGCGGGTAATGAGTTGCGCGTGATTGATTGAATCATTTAACTGAAAAATTTTAACTGCAAATCGTGCGTTGTTTAGTTCTTGGTCGTACTGACTCTCAAGCTCTTGAATATATGAAAGATCTCGTTCCCGGCCGGTTGCCCGAAGGGCACATAAAATATCTGAATCGTTACGTTTATCAAACTCCATGATGAGTAATTCAATTTGTTTAATCTGTTCTTCGGAAAGAAAATACGTATTCCCTTCCATTGAAGCAAGCACCTCTCTATCTCTTTTAGAGATGACGGATTTTTTATTTTCATCTTCTTCTATAATTCCCAATACGGTACTCGAATTTGTAATAAATTGATGCAATAAATCCATAGCTGCCTCCTTCTTTGATGCCCTTGGGTTACGCTCTCTCGAATCAAATGACTGAATAAAAACCGGCAACATTGAACTCAATGCAATGGATATTTCCGAAAAAGTAACTTCCTTACTTGATTTAATCCGTTCTAAAAACCATTTCGCATCATCATCTAAGGTTTGAAATTCATCTTCTTTAGAAAGAAGATCAATGATCGCATCGATATTCTTAACAACGTAATGAATATATGACTCAACCGCTTCTCTCATTTCATCAATAGAACGCTCACGGGCATTAACAAACGCATCACGACGAATTGCTTGTTCCGTATCAATACGATCAAAACCATTCTGCCATGTCTCATTTTTATAAAGTTCATATCGCAATAAATGAGAATCATACAAATTCGTGCCATCCATCATGGGCATGATGTAATTCAATAACCATTTTTCGGCACCCTCAAAACCCATGTTGTACATGCCCATTCTCTTTTCAAGAACATCACCATGCTCAACGGACTCTAGTGACTCTTGGATAGCATCATCAGACCCTTGTTTTCGTTCAAATGGATTCTTCATATGTATATTTTACACCATTCGCATTAACTTATTCAATCCATTATTTTAAACAAAATCCGAACCTTAGGTGTTCAGATATTATTGGAGTTACGTCATCGCCGTTATCAACATCACTCTAGAATATCGATGTCCGGTCCCAAATCAAAAAAATCTCCATCAAAAAAATAAAAACCGTGTCATTTCAGGCTTGGAGTCCGCACCACATTTTAATCAGCTTTGATTCTTAAACGAAAAAATCTCCTGTGCGGAGATTTTTTTGATGGGGTCGCATACGAAGGATCCGATGTCAAATTCGATTATCCACAGAGAAACTTGATAAGCTCCACTGTTTCTTGGAAAGCGCTATTTAGGATGTTCGCGAACTTGACACCAAAAGAGAAAACCAAGCTCTTGATGCAAATCCTTAGCAGTCAATCATTTTTTGAACCTGACACCGATTACCACCAATCTCCACAGATTTCTCGTTGAGGTTGTTCGGACTGCTACTAAAAAATCGGTCTCCTTACATTTAGTCTAGAATGTGTCTAAGAAGAGTATAACTAGACACATTGAAGCTATTAGTCTAGAATGTGTCTAAGAAGAGTATAACTAGACACATATGAACTTTTTTAACTTAGAAAAGCCAACAATTGAAAAAAACGATCGACTAGAGGTTCTACAAGCCATGGAATCACCTTCTGCAGTACAAGAAATAGGAGTCTTTACCCAAGCGGCTAACGAACCGGAATATTGTCACTGGGATTCTCTTAAGCATAAAAAGCCGCTCCCTGCGGGTTTCTCTAAAGAACAGGCTTGGTATGCCGTAAAACTTTCACGTTTGTTTGAAAGACGCAAAAGCGAAATCCATTCAGCAGACGGACATGTTTTTGGATGGACAAAGCTCGGCATCTTCGAACGCTATTGCCATGAATTTGACCTACACACTGGCGGTGAGCTTATGACCTCCGTCAGTGAACTCAAAGCCGACGAAAAGAAGCGCCTTATATCAAAGGGCTTAATGGATGAAGCAATCGCATCCGCTCAATTGGAGGGGGCTGATACAACACGTGCTTATGCCCAAAAAATGCTCCGCGAAAAAATCAAACCAAGAAATGAATCTGATCAGATGATTCTTAATAACCACAGAGCAATGCTCTTGGTTGAAAGCGACTATAGGAACCAAAAACTTTCTGCAGATCTTATCTTAGAGATGCACTCTGTTTTGACTGAAAAGACTCTTGATTCTGAAAATGAAGTGCCTCGGCTCCGCAAAAAAACAGAAGAAATGTATGTTATAGATAGAATCGAAGGGATAGTGTATCACAAGGCTCCCGACATCGATTTCGTAAAAAAAGAGCTTCAGAGAATGGCTGATTTCGCGAATAATAATGAAGGCGACTTTCTTCACCCAATCATTAAGGCGTCGATGCTCCATTTTTGGATGGGATACCTGCATCCATTTACTGATGGTAATGGACGTTTAGCTCGGCTCCTGTTCTATTGGTATTTGCTCAAGCGGGGTTATTGGGCGTTCGCTTATTTGCCAATCGCTTCAAAGATTAAGCAGGGTGGAAAAAAGGGCTATACAATGGCGTACGTTTATACTGAGCAAGATGACTTTGATTTAACTTACTTCATTAGTTACTTGTTACGGAAATCAATAGAGGCTCACAAGGATTTCCAAAAATATGTAGCGAACATGCGTAAATCAAATTCAGAAATCGCGCTAGCAGCAAGAACAAAGTATGGCTTAAACGATCGCCAGATCCAGCTCATTAAATACTTGGCTGCCAACGCAGACAACTCAACAACAATTGCGTCGTATATATCGGTAAGTGGCATATCCAGAGCAACAGCCATTAATGATTTAAACGAACTTCTTAGGAAGGGGTTCATTGAAAAGAAAAAAGTTGGGAGAACTGTTTATTTCTATGGAAAAGAAACCATTGATAGAATTGTGAATAAAAACGAAGATTGATCTTCAGCAACATAAAAACGACAGACGAGCTGTCGTTTTTATGTGGGGTGGGTTGGTTGACGATTTTAGAACTCTCGATTGGCCGCAAGTGCATCGGGAGCTTTGCGTTTTTCCGTCCGTCGCCGTGCGTGTGCTGGGCTGGACTTCGAGCGTGCTTGACTCGGTAAACAGTCCGTAGTACTTTGGTACAGTAATTCATCTAAACCCATTTTCTATGCGTTCACTCGCAAAGAACCTAAAAGAGCTTCGGGAGAAAGCAGACCTCTCCCAAAACGCCCTTGCGGAACGTGCAGACGTTTCGCCCGCCTTCATCTACAAATTGGAGGCTGGGGAGTACAACACACTCTCCATCGACAAGAGCCGAGGCTTGGCCAAAGGCCTCGGTATGACGTTCCGCGACTTCCTTGAAGCCGTCGGAATGCTCGACGACAGTGCCACGCCGAACGCGGATCTCGCGCTCGCCAGCGCCCTGCGAAAACGAAAGTTTACCGACGGCCAAGTCCAAAAGGTTGTCTCTTACGTCGAATTCGTGGAAAAAGGCGGAAAAGTCTAAATCATATGCCGAAGAAACATCATCAACCCCCTGAAGAGCCAGCCTTCTCCATCGTTCCCTTCGAGGACAAGGGCGTGCGCCGTGTTTGGGATAAATCTGCTGAAAAATGGCTTTTTGCCGTGGTCGATCTCGTCGGAGTGTTGACCAAAAGCAAGAATCCAAGCGTTTATTGGCGCGTCTTGAAGAAACGGCTTGCCGAAGAAGGCGGAAATGAAACCGTTACAAATTGTAACGGTTTGAAATTGCCCGCCGCTGACGGGAAAATGCGCGTAACCGACGTTGCGGACGAAGAAACGATGCTCCGCATCGTGCAGTCCGTACCTTCCCCGAAGGCTGAACCCATCAAGCGCTGGTTAGCGAAGGTCGGCGCAGAGCGGATCGAGGAATTCAAAGACCCTGAAAAAGCGATCCACCGCGCCGTTGCCACCTACGCCGTCAAAGGATACGACGACGAATGGATCAGCCGCCGACTGCGTACCATCGAAGTCCGCAACGAATTGACCCGCGAATGGCATAAACGTGGCGTTACAGATAGCCGCGCGTTTGCCCTTCTGACGAACAAGGTATACGTCGGATGGTCGGGAATGACGAGCCGCCAGTACAAAGACCTGAAAGGGCTGACGGATGAAAATCTCCGCGACCACATGACGACCCTTGAGCTTGTCCTGAACATGCTCGCCGAAGCCAGCACAACGGAAATCGCACGCACGGCAGACGCGCAGGGAATCATCCCGAACCGCGACGCCGCAGAAAAAGGCGGCGGGATTGCAGGCGAGACACGCAAGCGTCTCGAAGAAACGACAAAGAAGTCCGTCATCTCGCCGAGCAATTATTTACCCAATCCGTCCGACCGCAAAGGACTGAACTAAACCGCTATGCTCACCGATCAAGCTCTCGCATTTCGGCCAGCCGTTCCGCCCTCGCCTGTATTACGGCATAAACCCACTCACGGACGGATGTACGGTCGCCGCAGTCTCCGCTACATGCTCACCGTCAAAAAGTGGCGTTGCCATTTCTACCGTGTGATTCTCGACGTTCTCAAGAACGCGGGACAATTCAACTTTCCGCTCGACTTCGCGCCGCTCGAAAAGTACCTCGACGGTTTCAACGTCATCTACACCGACATCAACGAACTGCCCGAAGGGACGCTCAAGTCCATGCGCGGCGACGACGAGATCGAGGAGGGATGGAACATCATCGACAGCACAACCATCTACATCTTCTACGATGCGAACCTGTCGATGCAACGCCAGCGCTTCACCATCGTTCACGAGTGGGGTCATGTCTTCCAAAAGCTCGACGAAGAATTCAAGTCCGACATCGAAGCGATGCCCAACGCCGAGGAACGCAAGGCCGTCATCGAAAGCATCGCCGACCACTTCGCCGCCTTCTACCTCGCACCCGATCCGCTCCTCAAAGCCGAAATACGCGAAGTAAAAGCGCATCCGTCATTCCTCCCGATCCAAATTCAACTCGCCCACCGCTTCGACATCTCACCCGCAGCGATGGAACACCGTATGACCAACTACTATCGACAACGCGCACAACAATAAACCGTCCGCGTGAACGGACGGTTTACAGCGATAGCTACGCTGACGCGGAACTAACACGCACGAGCAGTATACCGCATTGCGGGTAACGCTCAAGCTCCGCGCCGACGAAGCCAAACGGCTTGCGAAGGTTCGGAGCTTTTATGTTACCCAAAGAAGATCACAAACATGGCCTCGATGAACTGGCCAAACGATACTTCGTTGATGAACTCGGGTTGCCGCCCGAGGCGGTTTCTGAAGCCGCACAAAATCTCGTCGGCGTATTCGATGCACTGCTCCGCATCGACCAACGGCTGAAACAAACCCAAACTCCCCAACCCCTATGATCGACAGCGTAACCATCCACATCACTCACTTCGTCACGTACTCGGACGAGTTTTTCACGAAGGCACAACATCAAGACCTCAAAGGGAAGTACGGCATCTTCGGACGGCACTCGACGCGCTACACGACCTACCCGCAACACTGCAAGACCGAAGGGCGTTACTTCCCCCAAGTCCACATCATCGAAACACTGCGACGCGGCAAGGTGGGACTGGTTCCCGTCAAACGTATCCTTGCGATCCAAGTCTCGCTCCCCAAGCTCGTCTATGGAGCCAGCATCTTCGACATGGCCGAACGCCTATTGCCGCTGGCCGCTCAAAAGCTCTCCGACGCGATGAAAGAGATCAAAGTCGGCGTCTCCCCCGAGGGCATCTTGAGCGCTACCGTATGCCGCGTGGACTACGCCAAAATCCTCAAGATCAGCCCGAGCTATGGTACGACCGATCGCTTCCTCCGCGCTCTCATGCCCTATGACATGAAGCAGTCCTCCGACTTCAACCGTCGCGACTACCACGACGGACGGGACGGCTTCTACATCAAGTTTTACAACTCGTCGCAGGGCTTCGTGATCTACGACAAATTCGACGAGATCGTGGCGAACGGCAAGACGAAGCTGGAACAGGAAATCGCACGGGAATACAAAGCAGGAAAATGGACGCGGGGAGCGCTCCGCATCGAACTCTCGCTACAAAAGAAACAAACCGTTGAAGCGACGCTTCGTCGCTTCCCCGAATTTGCCGATACGAAGAAAAAAGATTTTACCTTACAGGAAGTGGCCAAAACCGACATCTCAAAAGCCTGCCTCCTGCGCGTGTTCGATGATGTGTACGTAAGGGACTTCAACCGCCTCGTGCGTTTGGCGGGACTAAAGAACGCGGAACTCTTGCGGATCATCAAGGAGGACGTAGCCGACTTCCGTGATCGAGCCGTCCTCTACTATCTCGTCCACCGCGTCCGCGACCACGGCCTCAAGCACGCCATTGAGGAGTTGAGACGCGAGGCCTCCCCCGCGACCGTCGGACGCTACAAGAAAAGCGTCGAAAGCGTGCTAGCAAAGGCCGAGGCCAAAAAGGACGCGGTGGGTGTTGTCCCGTATCTACGGCGCAAGCTCCTGACCTTTCAGCCCGTACTCCCCAAAAAGCTCGAAGCTATCTTGGGGGTTGCTAATGACGAGCCGAGCATGTAAACTAGAGTAAATTATGCACAAGCCTGATTTTTACCTTGTCGAGGAGCTGGCCGAGAAGCTCCGCGTCAACAAAATGACAATCTATCGGTGGATCAAGGCGGGAAAGCTCACCGCCTCCAAGCTCGGAAAGCACTACCGCATCACGAAGGCGGAGTTTGAAAAATTCATCATTGAAACCAGCAACAAATAATATGGCCACTCTCAACTTCAAAGGAAAATCCGCTGTCTGGAATCATCATCTCTCCGTTCCGTATCACACGCTCGAAAAGGATGCGAAGAAGTCGCTCAAGGGCAAAAACGACGCCGAGAACCTCATTATCGAGGGCGATAACCTGCTCGCACTCAAGGCGCTCCTGCCGCAGTATCAGGGCAAGGTGAAGTGCATCTATATTGATCCTCCCTACAACACGGGTAACGAAAATTGGGTATACAGCGATAACGTAAGTAGCCCGACGATCAAAGAATGGACGGGGCAGGTTGTCGGGAAGGACGATCTCACACGACATGACAAATGGTTATGTATGATGACTCCTCGCCTCAAGATTCTACGCGATTTATTGCATGATGACGGGGTAATTTTTGTCTCAATCGGAGATGATGAAATGGGGAATCTTCACGTTTGTCTGAATGAAGTTTTTGGAGTGGAGAGCCATGCGGCAACATTTGTTTGGAAGTCACGCTCAAAACCAACGAACGCTGGCAACGCAAAATATAGACCGCAAAAAGTTGCGGAGTATGTTTTTGCCTATACGAAAGGATCGGCCGAAACAAAGCTCTTCAAAACAGGCTCAATCCAAGAACGTGTATATCCAAACAAAGATGAGCATGGAAACTATCGGACAACCACAATTCTGACCTCGAATAGAGGAGCCTACCGTCGCGAGACCATGCGCTTTGAAATCAACGGATACACTCCGACGAGTGAGCAACGTTGGAAGGCTGGCCTTGAAGAGATCCAAAGTTTGTTTGATACGGGAAGAATCGGCTTCAATGACGGCGTGCCTTTTAGAAAACACTATGAACAGGACGAGGATGAAATGCTTTATCCGATTTATACATACATGGACGTTGATCTCACTGGGACAGCCGAGAGCGGCAAGGCTGAATTAGGACAGTTGATCGGAAAAGATCACGGCTTTGATACGGTCAAACCCGTAGGACTAATAAAATATCTGGTATCGCTTGCGACAGATTCGGATGACATTGTCCTCGACAGCTTCGCTGGCTCTGGGACTACTGGGCAGGCAGTTTTAGAACTCAATAAGGAGGATAAGGGCAACCGAAAAGTCATACTCGTTGAAATGGAGAAGTATGCGAATAAAATCACCGCCGAGCGAGTCCGACAGGCCGTAAAAAAGATAGGACTCGACGCTGGCTTCACATATAGCACTCTCGGCTCCGCGATTGATGCGGAAAACATGCTCGCAGGTAAACTGCCGAGCTACAAAGAATTTGCGAAATACGTCTACTATCTCGCGACTGGCAAAGACCATCCCGACGAAGCCAAGATCAAAGAACAGGATGCGTTCGTTGGTAAAGGAGAGAACGAATCCATCTATGCATTCTACAAGCCGAACATGGAAACGCTGAAGACCCTTGCTATCACGCTCGATTGGGCGCAGGAGACACAGAAGAAGGACAAAGGGCGAAAGATCGTCTATGCGCCCGCGTGCTACTTGGACGATGAAACGCTCGACCAGTACGGTATTAAATTCGTGAGCGTCCCTTATAACCTCTTCGAGAGGGCTGTCTAACTATGCTCAAGGACTACCAAAAATGCGTAGTAAAAGACATCGAAGACTTCTTCGGGGTTTTAGACGAGCATCGGAAAACGGGCGTGCCTGATTATGTTTCCCACGCGTTCACCTCAAGCCCGAAGTACCGCCAGTATCCCGAAAGACCACTCACGGGCGCAGGAAAAATCTATCCGCGCGTCTGTATCAAGATGCCTACTGGCGGCGGCAAAACGCTTGTCGCGGTTGAGACGATCCGCGCGTATCAAAATCTCTTGGCAAAGAAGAAAACAGGCCTCGTTGTTTGGATCGCTCACCGCGAATCAATCTACCGACAAACCATCGAGAACCTGCAAACGAAAAGCCATCCGTATCGGCAATTCTTGGATCAAGCCAGCGGCAATCGCACGCTCATTTTAGAGAAAGGCCAAACACTTCGACGACAGGACGTAGAAGAAAATCTCGTCGTCTTGATGTTGATGATCCAGTCGGCAACACGGGACACGAACAAAATGTTTGAGGATAGCGGCTACACGGACTTCTTCCCGCCCGAGAACCGATACGACCTGCACGCAGAGATGCTCAAGGTCATCCCGAACCTCGACACGACATCCGACACCCTGTTTGACCAGATGCAAATCAAAACAAGTTTAGGCAATACGATCCGCACGCTTGAGCCGCTCATCATCGTAGACGAATTTCATACGATGTTTACGGACAATGCACGAGCGACACTCGACGGACTCAATCCGTCCGTGATCGTCGGACTTTCGGCAACACCGAAGCGCGGCATGAACATCGTATCCTCCATTACTGGCCGCGACCTCAAGGCCGAGGACATGATAAAGCTCGACCTGCACATCATCCCACCGTCACACGATGGAGACTGGCGTGCCATGCTCGCAGGCATAAAGGCGAAGCGCGAAGAACTCGAAAAGAAAGCCCACAAGCTCGAACTCAACGAAGGCGTCTACATCCGACCCATCGCTCTCATCCAAGTAGAGCGAACGGGGAGGGATCAACGCGGGCATGGATTCGTTCATAGCGAGGATGTGCGCGAGCTTCTCATTGCTTCGGGTGTTGCCGCGCATCAGATCGCGGTAAAGTCGAGCACACTGGACGAAATCAAGGCGCAGAAGCTCGTTTCAAAGGAAAGCGAAGTCCGATATATCATCACCAAAGAAGCACTCAAGGAGGGCTGGGATTGTTCTTTTGCCTACATTCTTGGCGTCATTCCAAATGCGCGGAACGGTTCTTCCATGACGCAACTTGTCGGACGTATCCTTCGCCAACCCTATGCAAAAAAGACTGGCGTACCAGAACTCGACGAGAGTTATGTGTTTTTCGCAAGCGGTCACGTCCAAGAAGTGCTCGACCATGTAAAAAATGGTTTTGAAGACGAAGGACTCGGAGATGTAGCCGCTGGCATTGAAGTCCGCGACGCGAGCGGCCAAGTCGTGAAAGCTCCCCGAGCCGTTCGCATCAAGAAAAAAATCTTGCAGAAATATCCCGAGTCGCTGTACCTCCCCGTCTGGCTCGTAAAGAATGGCAAACAGACGCGCCGATTTTCTTACGATGCAGACATCAAGCCGAGCATTGATTGGGACGCGGCGGAGATCGAAACGTGGCTCAAGGGACTCCTGCCTACTATCGGCAAATCAAAGAAGACGCAACTGGAAATGATCGTCGGCTTGGAAGGTCAAAAGCAGGCTCGCGAAACAACGGTCAATGAATCCGTACGCTTCGATACCCTGTATCTCACGCGCCGACTCTCGGAGACGGTCGAAAATGCCTTCGTCGCATACGACATTGCGAAGCAGGTATTTGCCATCCTCACAAAAAAGACGGAGCAGGACGTTTTGGATAGTGACGCAGGATACATCGCCCGCGAACTCGAAAAACATCTCCGCGCACATCAGAAAACGCAAGAAGAAAGCGCTTTTGCGGCACTACTCAAGAACGGAAAAATGGAACTCGCTGTCTCGGACGATCCTGCCATCGGTTACACAATGCCCGACACGGACATGATCGAAAGTAGTCTCGGATCGTCGTACTCCCTCACGCTCTACGAAGATGTTGACCCAAGCTCATTGAATACGCTTGAGAGTGGCGTGGCGCGTTACATCGAGCAAAGCCACAACGTCCTATGGTGGACACGCAACAAGGTCGGACACGGCTGGTACGCGATACAAGGTTGGCAACGTGGGAAAATTCGTCCTGACTTTATTATCGCCCGCAAGAACGAGCGCAACGAACTTGAGTTTGTGTACGTCGTCGAAAGCAAAGGCGAACAGCTCATGGGAAATGCCGATACCGAATATAAAGATGCCGTCTTCAATCGCATCAACGGGATGAAGGGAAAGATCGCACAAGTACGCACCCGCCTCACAACCATGAAGCTAAACGACCGCTTCGACTTCGAGTTGATCCCACAGGGGGAGGAAGAGCGACGACTGCGGGCGAAACTATAAATATGCTACCAGCATTGCAACAAAAACTTGATAGCGACCAACTGTTGAGCCTACAACAAAGCCAAGCGGATGCCGCAACGAAATTCGATGCCGTTCAGGTGAAAATAACCGAGCAACAAGATGCCGTGATTGATAAAATTGTCTTATACTCTGCGGGGATCATATCCCTTTCCATCACGTTCGTTGGCTCTGTTCTTGAAAAATACGCGTCTGTCTTCAACCAGCCCGTGATTTCAGAGCTACCTTTGAAGTATGTTTTGTTTTTCGCTTGGGTATCCTTGCTAGTAAGTTTCCTCGCTGGTTTTATCGTCCGTTGGGTATACCCACTCTTCTTCTTTTGGAATAGCCAATTGGATTGGAAGCAAAAAAGAGAGAACTTTCTAAAAGCAAAAATTGCTTATCTCCAAAAGTATCTAACACTAAATCCCGACGGTCGCACTCAAGAGGAACAGAAAAGCATTGAAGAACAAAACCTTGAAAAACTACAAGGAAACAAGGCTCATATCACGGAGAAAAAAGAATGGAATTGGCGAATCTACGAAATGGCTCAAAAAACGTGTTTGGTTGCCTTTGGGAGCGGAATCTTCTTGTTGGCATGCTTTGCTCTGCTGTTCGTATATCAAGCGACTTCTTATCCAGACCTCCCCCATCCTCAAGTTGAGCGCTCCGTCTGGGAAGCGAAACCTCTGTAGCCACTATGTCCCAAAAAGCCGTTACCTACGTCCGCGTATCCAGCAAAGAACAGCACGATCAGGGGTACTCCCCCGACGCCCAAAAGCGTCTGCTGTGGGGTTTTGCGCGTGCGAACGGCTTTGACGTGGCAGAAGAGTTTGAGGACGCGGAGACGGCGAAGGTGGCGGGACGCTCGGCCTTCAACGCCATGCTCGTGTACGTCCGCGCTCACGGGATCAAGCATATCCTCGTCGAGAAAACCGACCGCCTGCATCGGAATTTTGCCGACTACACGAAAATTGACGACCTAATGAAAGAGCTTGATGTGACCGTGCATCTTGTGAAAGAAGGTACGAGCATCGGAAGGGATGCAAAGTCCGCCGACAAATTCATGCATGGCATTCGGACGCTCATGGCCAAGAACTTCATCGACAACTTGAGCGAAGAAACAAAAAAAGGAATGAACGAGAAAGTCTCACAGGGAGAATATCCGTCCAAAGCACCGCTCGGGTATCTGAATGTCCACGATCCGAACACAAAGAAAAACATCGTCATCGCGGACGAGCAAAACCGCGTACTCATTCAAGCCCTCTACAGCCTGTACGCGACGGGTAATCACTCGCTACAAAGCCTCATCCGAGCCGTGACGGACATGGGGCTTGCGGCGAATCTCCCCCACGGTCGCACGCTCAACAAAACGACAACGACCAAAATCTTGCAAAGCCCTTTCTACATCGGACACTTCCGATGGAACAAACAAACCTACAAAGGAACGCATGAAGGTATTATCGACCCCGACGTATGGCAACGGGCGCAGGACGTTTTGAGCGGCAAGCGCTTGAAACAGAACAATTCAAAACAACACAATCTGATCCCGTTCGCGTTCAAGGGTATTTTTACGTGCGGGGAGTGCGAACGATGCGTCACCGCTGAAATCAAGAAAGGCCGCTACGTCTACTATCGTTGCACCAAGTACAAAACGAACTGCTCACAGCCTCCCGTGAAGGAAGAGACGATCTTGGCGAAGACTGGCGACCTCTTGGAACCCTTGCAAGCCATCGACGAGCACGGCGTGGCCTATGTGGTTGCCGCGCTCAAAGAATCGCTCGACACGAAGCGAGGCTGGCACGACAAGGCCTACGAAGCCATGCTCGTAGAAAAACTACGGCTCAAACACCGTCTCGACCGCATGTACGAAGATCGCCTCGATGAAAAAGTCGCCGAGGACTTCTACGAGCAGAAGCGCAAGGAGTACACCGACCGCATCGAAGACCTCGACATCAAAATCGCCAAACACGACCGCGCAGACATCAATTATCACGAATTCGGCGTACGCATTTTAGAACTCGCTAAAAACGCCAAGAAACTGTTTGAATTGGCCACTCCGACGGAAAAACAGGAGTTACTCCGCTATTTACTATCGAACTCGACCCTCAAGGACGAAAAACCCGAATTCACTTTGAAAAAACCGTTTTTGCAAATCGCAAAACGCTCCCCGTTGGGGGAGCGTCTCGCGTGGGGTGGCCAACGAGGATCGAACTCGTGATAACAGGACCACAACCTGCTGTGTTACCACTACACCATGGCCACCATGAAATAATTGTATGCTGAAAAGCTCGCAGAGAGTAGCTTTTTTTTCTGAAAATGACAAGAGCCCAGACTTGACCGAACGCAAAAACTCCCGTAGGGTACTTAACTGAACCTTGAAAACGTAAACACCGAACCCGAGAGGAGAGTACCATGTCGCCTACAGCGCCTATTACGGTCCGACCAATCTACATCCACGACGGCGCGAATCCCGAGCCAACAGTGCACATCATTGTAAGTCATCCAGACATTATGAACAGTGGACATGAGCTCATGCGACGTTCTTGTGGACCGGAAAGGCTGATCGAACTCGCATCTGCATTTGGCAACGTCACTCGACGCACAGTATTCATGGATACCGATGCCATGCAACGAACCCGGATGCTGACGCGCTGGTTTGAAATGGGGTTTGACCTCAGCGCCGAACTCCCCAACCGGGCAAAAGTCCACGGTGATCCGAGTAACATGGCAAACCGCCTATACCGAGGAGATCCCGATTTCAGAGCTGACATCCTCGTTATTATCGCCAAGGATTCGATCACACCCGCTACGATGCGTCGGCTTTCAGAGCTTGGCATGAGGACAGTCCTGTTCAAGATCGGAGATGTCAGCAGGAGCGTCACGCGCCTATGTAGCCACGTGCTTCCGCTTCGCAGATATCTGGCCGGTGAGCAACCCCAAAGTCCGTTCCAAATTCAGACGAGCTCTTACCAACAAGTCGAGAGCTACATCAGCGAAAACGATGCAAGAGGAAATCTCGATCGAATTCAGTCGGCAGACCCAGTGCTTGCCGGTGTTCTTCGATCCCTCCTAAGGGTCAAAACCGAGGAACACGCATTTTCTCTGAGTCAGGACCCCCAGTTCCGAGCAACGGCACAAGATGGCACGAAGATCTTCCACGCGATCATCCTTGCGCTGGCGAGCGTCCCAGAAACAAGCGAGCGGTACGAACGGCTCGAACTCAATATTGATCTTTTTACCCTCGATTGCCTCGAGCGCGGAATCAGTTTCTACGAATGGGGAATTTGGGCTCTCAAGATCTTGGCTGAATCCAGCCTCATCCTAGCTCAGGAGTCTGAATTGTACCCCGGTCATCAAGAGTTCTTCTTCCGCCGTGACTGCAACGCTCCGGTCCACCGATTGGCACGTTTCGTTCTATCGAAAATGCCTGCCGAAGCACAAGATGAGAAGCAGGATGCGCTCGAAGTCTGCGAGGAGCCATCCAGCTCCACGCGAGAGAAAGCAACAGCAGAGCACCCGCCACCGACCATGCGCAAGTCGTACATTCGGGCCGCGGGAAGCTAAAGCAGGAACTCCTGCCAACGTCGAAGCCCCCTTCTTGGGCCTCGACGTTTTTTTATTCCCAACATTCTTCATACAAAAAAGAAATACCAAACACGGCACTCCTTCCGTCACGATATCTCTTTTACAACGACGTTCAACGTCGCGTTCTTCTCAAATTGAAATCGAGCTCAGCTCGATAAGATTAAATTGTATTACGACGTTCAACGTCGCGTTCTTCTCAAAATGAAATCGAGCTCAGCTCGATAAGATCAAATTGTATTACGACGTTCAACGTCGCATTCTTCTCAAATTGAAATCGAGCTCAGCTCGATGGTGTCTTTATTGTACCAAGTTAGAACCTATTTCCAAAACAAATGATGTCGCACGCGCGGAGCGCGTGGTGGCTTGAAATTAAGCCGTACGCTCCACGAAAGCCCCGCCACCTCCTCGCTTCACTCGGCAACCCCAAAAAGAAAAAATGTTCCTTGCTTTTCGGATTTGCGCGCGACTGATTTTTTCTAAAAATGGAAAGGACATTTTTCTTTTTGGGGTTCTGCCCTCCAAGTATTCGGGCAGTGTGGCGTGGCTTCAATGCGGACTCGGTTTTGCGAAAACTATTTTCTGGGGATATGGATTTTCGCAAAACCGAGACTAATTTGTTTTTGAATTTTGTCCGCGCGGAGGAGGGGTCTGGGGAGGAATCCGCGCGGGCTTTTGGATTTTTTGGCGAACTAATCTAAATTTCTACAGTCCGAAAGTTTTAGAAAGCGGAGTAAGCGCGGTCGAACTTGTCGCCTCATCGCTAACTATCGCGCCTTTGTAGGGCAGGATCACTTGTAGCATTTTGTTGGGGTTTGTTTTGGTTGTGTCATACACCACCTCGCCTCGACCCTCAACCATTCCATTGATGATTTCCTTGCCGACAAACCCGACAGTCACATTCACAACGCCGGGCGTGTCTTTGAGCGCGTTTTCAACATTGTAGGGGCAGGAGGCGCAGTACATGCCATCAATTTTCATCGCGAGGTGGTGCAAATTTTTTGTATCTACTGCAACTTTTTGCACGGCATTACTGTTTTCGTTATTTTTAACCGCCAAGCGAAAGCCAATGACGCCGACGAGCACCAAAGGAATAATTGTGAGAAGAAGTTTTTTATTCATAGTTAGTAAAGATACTTATAAATGAGCGGAGCAAGGAACGGCACGAGCACGAATGTCAGCAAAAGATAAAGAACGACCATTGCGCAAAGCGCAATGACTATCTGCGCTGCAATCTTTTTCTTATCAAGTCTTTGCGTGCCGTCCACGCAGTCGCACACTGCCTTGTTTTTCTTTCGGATATAGAACACCGCGGCAACAATGAAAAAGAGAAGCGCGCCAATGAGAAAGTATGGTTTGTTATATCCGATTGAAAGAACGCTTGACGCGGTTCCCACGCCCAGCGCAATCAGAATCAAGGGGCCGATACAACAGAGCGAAGCGAGAAAAGCCCCCAGCACGCCGATTTTGAAAAATGTTTTATCGTCGTTTTTCATGGGTGTTTATAAAATTTCTCAAGAGCAATTTTCTGGACTTTTTCAAGGTGAATCGTTGGTCTTTTGTTCTTTATGAAATCTATTGCCTCATCAACGGTTTTACCTTTCTTAATTAAATATGCGGCCACCATTGTTGGTGCTCGACCGTGGCCGTTTTGACAGTGGATATAAATTTTCTTTTTCATGCCCGCCAATTT
Source organism: bacterium (assembly GCA_024654265.1). Taxonomy (GTDB): domain Bacteria; phylum Patescibacteriota; class Patescibacteriia; order 2-12-FULL-60-25; family 2-12-FULL-60-25; genus JANLIO01. The sequence continues at coordinate 19,062 of JANLIO010000075.1, forward strand.
TTCAATTGTTGTTACACCAAAACTCAATTGTTCGTTTGTTGGCGCAGTGTGATTTTTTATTGGAATCCAAACATAAAATTGTACGCCAAATGGAGCATCAACGCGATCTTCTTCGAGAGAAATGTCGGCCTCAATTCCTTCCCGTTTTAGTTTCTCGTCAAAATGCGTTTGGCAACACTGGTTTGTGCCAATGTAAATTCCATCGGTAATGTGGTTGTATTCCAGTGTTTTAATTTGGGGGTGTTCGTTCATATACAACAACTTAATTTGCTAATGTCTTTGGTAAATGACAGTGCGACAATTTTTATCGCCTCAGAAAGTGTCGGGAACATAGGGAGAGAATTGACCACATCATCAATCGTGTTTTTGTTTTTTACGAGCATCATCGCCTCGGCGATAAGCTCGCTCGCGTTCGGCGCGAGTATATGCACACCGAGAATTTGTTTTGTTTGCGGATGAATTGCCATTTTTATCATTCCCTCGGTGCGGTGCATGATGATCGCCTTGGGAACATCGGCAAACGAAACAGTGCGGCAGGCGCAAACTCCCATTTGTTTCATTTGCTCGTCCTCTGTAAAACCGACACCTGCGAGCTGTGGGTCGGTAAAGATAGCGTAAGGCACGGTATTGTAATCAATCGAAAGCACAGTACCTTTGAGAGCGTTTTCAGCGGCCAGCGTGCCCTCGCGTCCGGCGGTTGTCTCAAGTCGTACAGGTGCACCAGTAACATCACCGACCGCAAAAATATTTTTGTTGGAAGTTTGAAAATTCTGA
>JANLIO010000078.1 GCA_024654265.1 bacterium
TCCCTCGTCGTTCCCCCCTCATCTTGGGATCTCGCTCATGCGAATCCAAACTCCCCATTGCTCATCTCATGGCAATGGGGTGTTTTTTTTACCAGATAAGTACCCCTTGACGTCTGTCTTATTTTTCTATAAGGTACAGCCACTCAATACATTAATTCACTTTGAGTGCATTCGCAGATTTATTCTTAATTCCGTGGTCAATCCACGCGCGAATGGCAAAGAACTGACGCAAGTCGGTTAGACAACAAAAGACATGATGAAATCTCAAACAGACACATCTGAATTTTCAAAACTCCTCGACGAGAAAACCGGCGGGGCATTTGTATTTCCACAGCTTGGTGACGTTGTTCATGGAACCGTGATCGCCATGGGACGAAACGAACTACGTATCGACATTGGCGGAATGGCGATCGGACTTGTTCGTGGACCTGAATTGGATCCAAATGCAAAACTCACGCTTGGCGATGAAGTTGAAGCAACTGTCGTCAATCTTGAAAATGAATTCGGTGAACTTGAATTATCGCTGAAGGGCGCAGGTCAGAAAAAGGCGTGGACGATTTTGAAAAAGATGTTTGCCGACGCCGTGGTCATGCCCGTCAAGATTCTTGATGCAAACAAAGGTGGATTAATCCTTCGTGTCGAAGGTGTTCCCGCGTTTCTTCCTGTTTCACAGTTGTCACCGGATAACTATCCACGTGTTTCAGGCGGTGAAAAGAATAAAATTCTTGAAAAATTGAAAGAACTCATTGGCCAAACCGTGAATGTCAAAATCATGAACGCAAATGAAGAAGAAGAAAAACTTATCGTTTCTGAAAAAACGGTTTGGGAAACACATCAGGAAGGTGTCATCTCGAAATACAAAGTTGGTGACATTGTTGAAGGTGCAATCACAGCGGTAACAGACTTTGGTGCGTTTGTACGCTTTGAAGAAAACCTTGAAGGCCTTGTTCACATTTCCGAAATCGCATGGCAACGCATTGATCATCCGCGTGACGTGTTGAAAACCGGTGATGTTGTTCGTGCTGAAATTATTAATATCGAAGGTGCCAAGATCTTCCTCTCCATGAAAAAGCTTGTTCCGGACCCATGGAAGAACGTTGCCGAGAAATACCAGCTCGATCAAACCGTGCGAGGACGTGTCTTGAAAATCAATCCATTTGGATTGTTTGTCGAACTTGATCCTGAAATTCACGGACTTGCTCACATCAGCGAGCTTGCAGAAAAACCGGTAAAAGATGTAAACGAGGTTGCTCGTATCGGTGATGAGTTTGATTTCCGCGTCGTGTCTGTTGATGCGGAAAACCATCGCCTCGGTCTTTCACTGAAACCTGCAAAAGCAAAGACAGATGAAGAAGAAGTCCCTGCCGTATAGCCTATGAAACAAACTGCTCGAAACATCCTCATCTTCGTTCTGGCATTTATTGCCGTCGGATCACTCCTCGCTCTTGTGAATGTAGAGAAACCTGAAAATCTCGACATCACAACATTGGCGCGCGCCATTGAGGAAGAACGCGTTGAACAGATCGTTGTTCACGGTGTGAATGTGGATGTGACATTAAAAGATGGAACAAAAGCCGTTGTCCTGAAAGAAGAAGGTGAATCACTCTCCTCGCTTCTCTCAAACTACGACGTTTCCGCAGACAAAATCCGCGCAACATCAATTGAGGTAAAAGAAAATTCCGGCTTCTCCTACTGGGCGAGCGTTCTTTTGCCAAGCCTCATCCCATTTTTGCTCATCATCGGAGTCATGTGGTTTTTCTTGCGACAAGCGCAAGGCCAAAATAACCGCGCCATGATGTTCGGACAATCAAACGCAAAAGAAGTAAAAAAAGATGATGCAAAAGGAATTACATTTAAAGATGTTGCCGGTGTTCAAGAAGCAAAAGAAGAACTAAAAGAAATTGTCGAATTTCTAAAAACACCGCAAAAATTTGTTGATCTTGGCGCAAAGATTCCAAAGGGCGTTTTGCTCATGGGACCTCCCGGAACAGGAAAAACACTTCTTGCCCGTGCCGTTGCCGGTGAAGCAGGTGTCCCCTTCTTCCATATGAGCGGTTCGGAATTTGTCGAAATGTTTGTTGGTGTTGGAGCCTCACGTGTTCGCGATATTTTTGCAAAAGCAAAAAAGAGCGCACCCTGTATTCTCTTCATTGATGAAATCGACGCCGTTGGTCGCCAACGTGGATCCGGATTAGGCGGTTCGCATGATGAGCGAGAACAAACCCTCAATCAGATTCTGGTTGAAATGGATGGCTTTGAACCAAATGCCGGCGTTATCCTTATCGCGGCAACAAACCGTCCTGACGTTCTTGATCCAGCATTGCTTCGACCGGGCCGTTTTGATCGTCGAATCATGTTAGACAATCCGGATATCAATGATCGCGAATCTATCCTGACGGTTCATGCTATAAAAAAACCACTTTCTGAGGACGTGAAAATCCGCAACCTCGCAGAACGAACGCCTGGTTTTAGTGGCGCTGATTTAGCGAACTTGATGAACGAGGGCGCCATTCTTGCGGCACGTCGTGGCAAGAAAATCATCGACATGATCGACCTTGTGGAATCAATTGAAAAAGTGATGCTTGGCCCGGAACGACGAAGCCACCTCATGAATCCAGAGGAACGACGAATCACCGCATTTCATGAAGCTGGCCACGCCGTCGTTGCCCACCTCCAACCACATACCGATCCCGTTCAAAAAATCTCTATCGTGTCTCGTGGTCGCGCAGCAGGATTTACACTCAAAGTTCCAACCGAAGATCGACACATGCGAAATCGATTGGAATACTGTGAAGAAATTGCTGTCATGCTTGGAGGATACGCTGCGGAAAAAATCTTTTTCGGCGATATTACAACCGGTGCTTCAAACGACATGCAAAACGCGACAAGCGTTGCGCGGAATATGGTTACACAATGGGGAATGTCAGACGCGCTCGGTCCTCGTGTGTATGGACAGCGTGAAGACATGATCTTCTTAGGTCGAGAAATCCACGAAAATCGAGATTACTCCGAAACCGTGGCAAAATTGATTGACGAAGAAATCGATCGATTGATCTCTGAAGGACTTCAAAAAGCAACTCAAATTATCACAGACCACAAAGAAGCACTCGATCGTGTTGCATCCAAATTGCTCACAGACGAAACGCTTGATCGCATTGCATTCTATGGCGCAGTTGGGATCCTTCCCGCCAATCCAAAGAATGAACTCAAAAAAGTGAATACAGAGGAGACAAAAGAAGCTTCCGTCGTTGAAACAAACAACGCGAAATAAGCAAACTTCCTGATCTCGCGATGTTCTCCGAAGAGTCATAAACAAAACACGGGCTTCATCGCCCGTTTTTTGTTTGAAATGGTATACTGAAGTCCTATGATTCGATCCTCTCACCATACGCCCGTTTATCGCCATGTCATTCGCGAAGCTTTTGAAGTTGCGTGGCACGAAAAGTCATTTTGGCTTCTCTCCTTTTTTGCAGGAGCTCTTGCAACCGCAGGAGTCTACGATGTCATTTGGAAGGCGTCGACAAATATCACTGTACAAGGCAGTACTCTTGCAAAACGCTTTGGAAGCGCCATTATCTACTCCATCACTTCAACTGCCGTTGGAGCGACAAGTGTCACAAACCGCGTGATTCATATTTTAGGAAGTGTGGAACTTTTTTCGCTCATCGCACTTCTCTTTGTCGCAGGCTTTATCTTCTCTTGTCTGGCACAAGGCGGACTCGTATATGCGCTTGGTGGAAAAATGAGAGGACGAAAACCAACACTCAAAGAATCATTTTCCGTTGGCGGAAAAGCCCTATGGCCTGTTATCGCG